>JAFVET010000085.1 GCA_017475875.1 Candidatus Methanomethylophilaceae archaeon | reverse complement strand
TATGCATACCTCGTCCCCCCTGAACGCCTTGACAGCGTCCATCCCGGTGGAATACATGTTGGCGGGATAGGTGCGGTTCCCGCGCTCGCGCAGCGTCAGGTTTGACCTCCTCAGGAAAACGAACTCCATTAGATTGGCACAGTTGCGCGGTCCGTGCAGAATGGTGGCCGCGTCAGCGATCCTCAGGGCCGCGTCGACCGCACCGTGCGAGGTGCACGAAGGCATTACGAAGGCCCCGCGGTATGTGATGTTCCTCTCGGGGTCGTAGCTCTCGAAAGAACACTGCTGCGACTTGGGGACGTCCGTCTCCAATCCCTCGGTGATCCCGGCCGCCAGCTTCCTCATGGATTCGTCCGAAAGGGGCATGGGCCTGTACAGACGGGAAGGGGACGCCACAGAATCGCATATCGAACGCAGTATCCCGGCTTCGACCGAATCAGGGAAGGCCTCGCACAGGACCGTACCGGAGGAGTCGGCCTCGGCGAACAGTCCGCTTCTGGGTATCTCGGCTATGATCGGCGGCCCGACCGCATCGGAGAACGCCCTCACCATGTCGGTCCCCTCGTCGCCCCTGCGGTTGAGGACGAGCCCCAGGATCACAGGCGCGTCGTTTATGTTGCGTATCCCACGGAGGATCATGTTCGCGGCATATATCGACATGAACTCCTCCGATGTGACCAGAACGATCTCGTCGGCGTTGCCTTCCCTGATGGGAAGGGAGAAACCGCCGCACACCACGTCGCCTAACACGTCGCACACGCGGTAGTCGGCTTCGATCCCGGAGATCTCGTCGAAGAGCAGGGACATCCCCCTGCCGGCGCAGCCTGTTCCCGGAGAAGCTCCGCCGCACTCTATGCAGCTTATCCCGTTGCAACCGGTACGCGGTGCCGCGTCTCCCGTGGACGCGTACGTAGGGATGCGTCTACCGCCCATCAGCAGACGTGTGGAGTCCGCCTTGGGATCGCATCCCACGTGGAGGACCGAGAAACCTCTGACCGAAAGGAGGAACGACAGGTTCGCGGACAGGGTGGACTTCCCTATCCCTCCCTTCCCGTACACCGCGACTTTGCGCATGCCAGTGCTATCGACGGGACGGTAATAAGGTTGGCGGTATTGGCCAACCTCATATCAAAGGTATTTGTCACAACTCGACCGTCAGACTGCTCCCTTTCCCGTCCCTGGCGCGTTCGACCACTATCTTCCTGTCGATCTCGCGCTTCAGAGCTTCCACGTGTGATATTATCCCGACGAGGCACTCCCCGCTCCCCAGATCGGCCAAGGTGGCTATCGCCTGCCTCAGGGACACCGGATCCAGCGATCCGAAGCCCTCGTCGATGAAGAGGGTGTCTATCCTGACACCGCCCTTCATGTTCTGGACAGCGTCGGAGAGGCCGAGGGCCAGCGATAGTGCCGCCTGGAACGACTCCCCGCCCGAGAGCGTGGACGCCGGGCGCTCCCTCCCGGTGTAGTTGTCGCGGACGTTGATCTCGAGGCCACCCTTAGACCGCTTGTCAATCGCCTCCTCCCTCAGGAGGAGCTCGTACCTGCCGTCCGTCATGCGGTCAAGGCGCTGGTTGGCATGTGACAGGACCTCGTCGAAATAGATGGATTGGACGTAGGACTCGAAGGGCTGCATGTTGGCGTTGTCCCCCTTACAGACCTTGTCGAGCTGGATTATCGCCTCGGCTCTGGGGGATAGGGACCGGAGCCTTTCCAGACGCTGCCGTATGTCCGTGGCCGAACGTTCGGCGCTGGATATCTCGTCCCTGACGGACTGACGGACACTGTCCAAAGATCCGATGTCCGTCTCGCATTGCCTCAGACTTTCCTCAAGACTGGCGGTGTCGACGCGTTCCTTCCCGGAGACCTGCTCCTCGAGGGCCGCGATTGCCGCTTTGAGCCCGTCGACGGCGGAATCGTATCCGCTTATCTCGGTTTCGAGCTCCGGGATGACCCCGACTTCTCCGGCAAGGCCTTCGCACCTCGCCCCGTCGAATCCGACAGACGACATTGCGGAACGGAACGTCTCGGCGGAATCGTCGCATTTGGCCCTCTGCGCATCCAGCGACCCGTTGAGGGTGTCGAACTGCGTCTGCTTCTCGGTCAGCGATATGGAAGCGCTCTCGCGCCGGTCGTCGATATCCCTGATGATCGAGGTTATCTCCTCCCGCCTGTCCGTCAGATTCCTCAGCTCCACATACAGCTCCCCGACGGTCGGGAACTTAAGCTTGGACTCGCGCTCCTCGATCACAGTCCTCAGACGGGTGGCCTGGTCGCTCAACACCGCGATGTCGGCACCTATGCTTTGGATTTCCTTTTCCAGCATCTCGCGCTCCTGGTCCATGCCCCCGTTCAGCTCCGCGTTGATCCTCTCGCGCTCCGATACGGTGCCATTGTAGGCGGAGACCTTCTTCGCCAGCTCTGCCTTCTTCGATTCCGCCTCAGACAACCTGGACTGGAGCTCCTTGCGGGAAGTCTCCTCGGAATAACCCAGGCGCCCCATGGTGTCGGTGAAAGAGGACTTCAACCCTGCGATTTCGGACCTGAGTTCGGAAAGGGAGGACATGGTCGAGTCCACCTTCTTCCGGTTCTCTTCGATGGCGGATTCCATTGAATCGAGCTCCTCCTTGGACGCCACCTCCCCGCCTATCTCGGCGGGATGGGGATGGTCGACGGACCCGCATACCGGGCAAGGAACGCCGTCCTTCAGCCCGGTTGCCAGGATTCCGGCCTGGGCGCGGTAGAAACGGTCCTTCTCCTCGGCGAACTCGATACTGATGCGCTTTAGCTCCTCGCTCCCCTCTTGGAGGGACATGGCCAGTTTGCCCTCACGGTCGATCTTCGGTTCCAGCTTCTCGAGCCCGGCTATCGCGTTGCGGAGGTCCTTTATCACGGCCTCCGTCCTGTCCCTCTCCTCCTCGGTGCGGGCGAGCGCCTCGCCGGCGTTCTCGGTGTCGATCAGGTATCTCCTGTACTTGTCCACGGTCGCATCGAACGCAGCCTTCTTCCCCTGGAGGCCGTCGATTGTCCCTTGCATTTGCTTTAACTGGGATTCGGCACCCGCCAACTCCCTGCGCAGACCGTCGATGGCCTCGTATTCACCCTCGGTACCCTTCAGTTCGGACTCCTTGTTGGACAGCGACTGGCGTTCCGCCTCCAGACCGGGTTTGGATTCGGACCTCTGCTTCGCCTGATCCATGGCTCCGAGCGCCTCCTCGAGCTCGGTCCGGGCACCGGGAATGCGGGATTCGATGTCCTCCAACCTGCAGACCTCGGCCAGATGGGCCTCCATCGGCCCCTTGACCTTGTCGCGGAACACCTTCAATTCGGACAGACGTCCGCGTTTGGCTACGATTTCAGCAGCCGAAGATTCCAGTTCGCACAGCCTCTTCTTCTTGGATTCCAGGTCGTCGAGAGTCTTGTTCACGGATTCGGCCTCGCCCAACTGGCGGGAGAAATCATCCTTCCACTTGGACAGCTCGGAGCGCTGCATGTCGATGTTCTCCATGACCCCGGTAAGAACCCCAGCATGGAGGGAGAGGAGCTCCAGCATCCTATCGGCGTGTTCCGGCGAACGGCATCCGTCTATCTGGTCGTGGTAGAAGGAGGCTTC
>JAFVET010000084.1 GCA_017475875.1 Candidatus Methanomethylophilaceae archaeon | reverse complement strand
GGCCTCTTTCTGAAATAGTGGAAATTGGACCGAACGAAAGTTCAAACAGGACCATGTCGTTCCAGCACCATGGCCACGCTCAACGAGTTCGTAGCCAATGTAGTGGGAATCGGGGATCCATGGAGGGTCGTCTCCGCCGAGTACGACGGGGGCGACGTCGTGAACGTCGTCCTGGAATACGATTGCTCCAAACGTCCCCCGGCACCCACGTGCCCGGACTGCTGAGGTGACACGACGTACTGCGACATGGTCGACAAGTCCTGGGGGTATGCGGACATGTGCGACCATATGTGCTACATCCGCGGCCAGGTCCCGAAGGTCAGATGTAGGTCCTGCGGGAAGGTATCCCTTGTGGATCCTCCGTGGGTGGCGGGAACACGCTTCCACGGCATGTTCCCGCGACGTTGCTGCCGCCATGCCGTCAGCACCAAGGTATCGGTTATATCGTCCGACAGGGATTCTCCGGTGGAATCTTCATGGCGAAGGACAAGTCGCAAAGGAACCTGGCCCTGGTGGTCGTCGACGTTCAGAGGAAGTTCTTCTTCGTCCCCCATCCTTCCGCGGAGGCGTCGAGGGACATGCATTTGGAGGGGGTTGCAACCCTCGTGGACATGTTCCACGAAGCGGGGAGACCTGTCTTCTTCGTGGTCCACGACGGTCCGGCCCGCGGGACCTGTTCCGGCGAGGAGGGTATGGAGCTGCTCGACGGCATCCCGGCAGGGCCCGACGACATCTTCGTCCACAAAACGCATATGAACGCCTTCAACGGAACGGATCTGGCGGAGATGATCCGTGAGTTGGGGTGCGACACCGCACTCATCTGCGGGATGTACGCCGAACACTGCGCCATGGCCACGTATTGGGGGGCATGGGACAACGGCCTGTCACCTTTCATGGCAAAGGGAGGGATGATCGCCTTCAGGGAGGAAGTCCTGGAATCCGTCTATGCGGTATGTCGGACGTTCGACTTCGACGAAGTGGCCGAAAACCTTTCCAGAGCCGCGGATGAGCGATTTCATTAAATATACCGTGCTAATTAGTGTCACTTGCTAATCAATAGCACGGTAGTGTTTCAAATGGCCGGTTTCTTCGGATTGACGGACCCTTACATATGGGGCGCATACGTTGGCTGCATACTCTGTGTGGTGTTCAGCATCGTCTACTATGTGAAGGTGAGGAATTCAGAGGAGGACGAGGAAGATGAGTGACGGGGTATCCCTTCCGATATTCGCAGTCATGGTGGTCGTCTTCGTCGTCCTGACGATTTGCATAGGACTGTACGGATACAAGCATACCCGCGACAACCAGGACTATCTTCTCGGACGGAACAAGAGCAACCCGGTCATCATAGCGCTGTCCTACGGGGCGACCTTCCTGAGCGCTTCGGCCGTGATAGGTTTCGGCGGACAGGCTGCCGTGCACGGAATGTCAATGATGTGGCTGTGCTTCCTCAACCTGTTCATAGGGATGCTCGTAGCGTTCATCATCTTCGGGAAGAGGACCAGGCGCATAGGGAAGAAGCTGGGTGCGTCGACCTTTGCCGACCTCCTCGGGAAGATTTACAAATCCAAGGGAATCAGGGCGTTCACCGCCATCCTGATCCTGGTGATGATGCCCATCTACTGCGCGGCCGTCCTCAAGGGAGGTGTCAACTCCCTTGCGGTCATCACCGGTCTGACGGAGTACTACGACCTCATACTCCTCGCACTAGCGATCATCGTCGGAGTGTACGTGGTATACGGTGGAATCATCGCCGTCATGTACAACGATGCCTTCCAGGCGCTGATCATGCTCGTCGGAATGGTCGTCATCCTGATCACGACGTACGCGACCCTCGGGGGCGTGTCCGGAGCCACGACGCAGCTGGCGGACCTATGGGACACGGGCGTGTTCGACAAGACCGGAACCATGCCCGGATTCAACGGATGGACACAGTTCTCCGACTTCGGTTCGGACGAGTGGCTGCTTGTCGTAACCACCTTCCTCCTGGGGGTGGGTATCGGCGCGCTCACGCAGCCCCAGCTGGTCGTCAGGTACATGTCTGCGAAGGACGACAAGACCCTGGACAAGTCCATAATAATCGGTACAGTGTTCATCTTCGTCATCGTGGGCGCGGCCTACACCTGCGGTTCGCTCAGCAACGTGTACTTCTTCAACGAGTACGGGCAGATCGCCTTCCAGCATGTGACGTTGGGTGTAGATTTCATCATACCCACGTACATCACCGACCTGTTCTCCGAAGTGACGTTCGGCGATGTATTCGTATCTCTGTTCCTCATGTCCCTGCTGTGCGCTTCGATCTCCACGATCAGCGCCCTCATGCACACGATCGGTGCCGCTGGAGGATTCGATCTCTTCAGCATCCTCAAGAGCAGGCGCGAGAACAGGGATGTGGACTCTTCTTCGTTGAACGTCAACCGTATCTTCACCGCCATCGTCATGGTGCTGGTCGTCGTGTACTGCTACTTCATGCCTTCAGACATCATAGCCAAGGCGACGTCCCTGTTCATGGGAATGACTGCCGCTGCGTTGCTTCCGGCCTACGTCCACGGCCTGTACTCCAAGGAGCCATCGAAGAAGGCCGCCATCTGGAGTATCTCGGTCGGTACTTTGGTGTACCTGTTCTGGGCCCTTTTCATCTCCCAGAGCATGTCAGCGTTCCTTCCGATATGCAAGACGATCACCGGAAGCCAGGTGCTATTCGACACCAGCATAAGGTTCGTCGACCCACTGGTGGTGGCCCTCCCGATCTCTATCCTGGTGATGGCCGTCGCTGTAATCGTCTACAAGAAGAGGGCAGCGGTCGGGTCATCGACCGAAACCGCTTGATTATCCAGGCCTGTGCGACCGCACAGGCCTTCTTTCTTATTAACGACAAATGTAAAACGATGATAACCGATATTTGCTTTAGAGAGTGATTCCTATGTCTGACGAAATCCGTGTGGAAATCTGGCGTCCCAAGTTCTTTTTCATGTGCAAGAACACCCCCAAGGTGCTGGTCGACGGCAAACAGGTAGGCAAGGTGAAGGACGGCGAGACGTTGGAGTTCACCACGACCCCCGGCGTCCACGAAATCTCGCTGAAGGCTCTGGCGGCCGTTCCCAGCAAGGCGACCTTCGACCTCCGGGATGGGGACGTCCTTATCATAGACAACAACATGGTCACATGGTTCCTCAGACGTAAGGAAGAGAGGGATAAGAGGCCTTGAGCGGCCTGGGAATCGACCTTTCCGGATCATATCTCGTTTGCAAGAACAATTCACAGGCCAGTTTTTTTAAGCGGGCCGATCAAGGCCCGCTCGTATCTTCAGAACCCGGTACCGTTCGTCAGTCTCCCCTCTTCGCGGACATGAAGTGTGTTTCTATCGGAGAGGGATCGGAGACGGGGTTGTACGTCATGACGTTCCTGCTAAAACAACTTATCTCGACGTCATGTGCTGGCATGAAGAACCTTATGATCGCTTTGCAGCCCTCGTAACTGATGTCCACACCTTCCGCATCCACCTGGAACTTGTAGTTCGTGTCTGTTGCGATGTACGGATAGATCACCTCTACCGCTTCGCCTTCGGCGTATTCCTTCTTCCGCGACATGAAACAGTCGTGACAGATGAGTTTATACGGTCCCGTCGAACTCTCGCAGTTTCGAATTTCGGAGTCCTTATTAGGTCTGATAAGTCTGAAGAATCCGAAAACCTCGAATCCGTTCTCGGTAGGGACGGCCTCCGACCACACCTGTTCCCCGTTTTCCTCCTCGTCGACGAGTATCTTCCCGTTCTCCGTTTTCCATTGGCCCACATGCGAGATCAAATGCTCGTCATCATAGCTCTCGAAACCTTTGCTCGGCGATGATTCCTTAGGGATGAGCTGCAGGAACCTTCCACCGGCTTCGAACATGAATCTCTGTTTGGCCATGATCTTCTGCATCGTAGGGACCTCCGGATTCCCTTCAATATCTTTCACGCTCATCCAAACCTGGTTGAAATCCGAATCGAACGTGTTCATCTCGCATATGTCCCACAAACCTTCTATGTCCAAGAATCTCACCCACTTATCGAACCGGCCTTTTCACTGGAACACACCAGCTCCGGAAGTCGTGTTTGAATCACAGTCCATGATATATATTGGTAATCGGAGTGGCGGACGCGCCTATATCGGTTCGTGCGAACAGACATCGGAGATGCTTATGGCCGATACCCGGGGAACGGCAAATCCGTTGTCCGCCTCGTTGGAGCGCTCATCCCAAACATGAAGAACCCGAAGAAAGGTAGGCATCCCATGTCCGGAGAGATCAACGTCGAGATATGGCGTCCGAAGTTCTTTTTCATGAGTGGAAACACACCCAAGGTCCTGGTGGACGGCGTGCAGGTAGGCAAGGTGAAGAACGGGGAGACGCTCTCGTTCACAACGACGCCCGGCATACACGAGCTGTCGTTGAGGGCCTTCGGGGCGGTTCCGAGCAGCGCGACGTTCGACCTTCAGGAAGGGGATGTGCTGATCATAGACAACAATTTGATCACATGGTTCCTAAGACGTAAGGAAGATCGGGACAAGAGTCCGTGACCATGTATCCTTCTATCGGGGATCACGGTTTTCCAACGTCCCGTTCGGTCATGCAAACAAAATAATAACCCACCGAATATGCGACGTCATGCAACTCACCAGAGAAGAGGAATCCATCCTCGTGGGTGAGCAGGGCCCTGGCCGTCAGAAGGCCATGGAACTGGTCACCGCCCTCGGTAAGATCTACGGTGCGGAAGGGCTCATAGACATAACCTCCGCACATCTGTCCGGAGCCTCTTACAAGACCATCGGGGACGGCGGTCTGAAGTACCTGGAGGACATGGTAGCCGGAGGTGCCAAGGTCTCTGTGCCGTCTACGCTCAACCCGGTCGGAATGGACCGCAAACGTTGGAAGGAGATGCACATCTCGGAGCATTTCGCGGAGAAACAGCTCAGGATCATAGACCTGTACGGGGCCATGGGGATCCGCACCACCTGTTCGTGCACCCCGTACGTGGGTCCGAACAGACCGTCGTTCGGGGACCATGTCGCCTGGGCGGAATCATCGGCCCTCTCCTTCGTCAACTCGTACATCGGTGCCCGCACCAACCGTGAGGGCGGTCCCGGTGCCCTGGCCGCCGCGATCCTCGGCAAGACCGCCAACTACGGTCTCCACCTGGACGTGAACCGCAAGGCCACCGTAGTGATCGACGCCGACATAGACGGCTCCGTATTCTCTTATTCGCTTCTGGGACAGGCCGTCGGTATGGCCATCGGTCACGGGATCCCGTATTTCAAAAACATTCATCCCGAGGTCGAGGAGGCCAAGGCGCTTGCGGCCGCGATGGCAGCAGCGGGATCGGTAGCATTGTACCATGTCGAAGGAGTCACACCCGAGGCATCATCCCAGGACCTTTCAGGGCTCGAGACGATCCATATCGGGAAGAAGGAGCTGGAGGACGCATATGCGCACCTCAACCGTACCGACGACGTGCAGCTGATCTCTATAGGTTGCCCACATCTGACCGAGAAGGAGATGCACCAGATCGCATCCTTCCTCAAAGGGAAGGAGAAAATCAACAAGGACGTGGAGATCTGGTTCTGCACCTCCGCAGAGATCCGCGACCGCTGTCCCGAGGACGTCCGCGAGATGGAACGTTTCGGACCCGTCCTGGCGGACACCTGCATGGTCGTGGCACCGATCGAGGGATCGTTCCAACGGACGGGTACCAATTCTGCAAAGGCCGCCAATTACCTTCCGACTCTTTGTTCCCAAAAGGCCATGTGCAGGGACATCGCGGCGTTGATGGAGGTGGTCATGTGACCATCGTCGGACGCAGCATATCCCCCGGGAAGGGCAGAGGCGAGGCGATCGTCCTGAACGAACCGCTGAGTTTCCTCGGTGGAGTGGAAGGTTCTACCGGGGAGCTCAAGGTGGCGGACGGCGGCAACGTCGCCGGGAAGGTGCTCGTCTTCCCCAAGGGGAAGGGAAGCACCGTAGGGTCCTTCGTGATGTACGACCTCATGGTCCATGGAAAACAACCGGCGGCGGTGATAAACGAGTCCGCCGAGACCATCGTCGCTACGGGTGCTGTGATATCATCGATACCCATGGTCGACGGGATACAGTCGGTGTCGCTTTTCAGGACGGGGGACATCGTCGAAGTGGACGGTGATACCGGTTCGGTGGAGATAACAGGTGTCAGGGTACGCAGGGCGGTGACCTCAGCCATCGTCAGGGACGGCAAGGTCCTTCTGTTGAAGCGTCCGGACACCGAGCGTTCGTTCCCTGGAAAGTGGTCCATGGTATCCGGTTCCATAGAGGACGGGGAATCCCCGGAAGAGGCCGCGGTTCGCGAGATACGCGAGGAGACGTCCATGGAACCTGGACCAGTGGCCGCTACTGCAGAACAGATATTGGTCAGGGAGGGAGACGTCATATGGGAACTGCACCCGTTCCTTTTCCGTCTGTCTTCGGGCGATGTGAAGCTCAATCCCGAGAACGTGGGTTACGAGTGGGTTCCGGTGGGGGACGTCGGCGGTTACGACACCGTTGATGGGATGGACCTGGTCCTTGGTTCCCTCGATCTCTGTTGACAGGGATATCGCGGTTTCATATTTTCAGAGGGGGCCGTTTGGCGGCCACCCTCATATCATACATATATCCAGTACGCCGTTGTCAGGACGTGGCTCTGGTTTTCAAGCGGATGGTGGGGTACACAGGCCCCGGGTTGGCTTTGCAGGAGATGATGTACGGCTTCATCATGGCGTTGCTGTTCATCACGGCCACGAGGTTCGGCATCCTGAAAATAGATTCCGCCAGGGATCTGATAGTCCTGATGGTCGGTATGGATTTCACATGGGGTGCCATCGACTGTATACTGTTCTACGCGGTGGACGTTTTCGACCAGCGCAGGATGTACCAGTACATGCGTTCAGACCTTCCCCCGGAGGCGAAGGCTGAGGAGATGATGGGGGACTTCGAGTGTTCACCGTTGGATCTGATAGATCCCGAGAAGGAGATGGAGATATGCAGATCCATAGCCCTTCTGGATGTGGAGGACGAGGTCCAGAGGAAGGAAGACCGTCGGCGCATGGCCAAGAGCGCCATGTACTGCTTCCTGGCTACGGTGTTTCCCCTGGTCCCCACGGTCCTGCCGCTCCTGATAATCGAGGATCTTGGTGCGGCCCTCCTGACGTCGTCGGTCGTGGCCGCGGTGACGATGTTCGTTGTGGGGTGCGGGCTAGGCAAGTACGTCGGGTTGAAGGGTTGGAAGTGCGGGTTGCTCGTGGCGGGTATGGCCATGGGGATAACCCTCGTGGCGACGTTCACCGGGGGATGAGCTTTCCAGACGGTGGCTGTTCGTTCGATCGGAATCGGATACCGTACGGATGATTCCCTGCTCGTGTTCCGGCCAACCATGAAAACTGTGAGGTCGGGCTTTCACTCGGTCGTATGGGATACAATCGTGAAACAGTTTGGGAGAGGGGATTGGACCCCTCCCCGTTCAGTCGTCGTCATCGTCGAACGTCGCACCGCACTTCGGGCAGCGGGTGGCGTTCGCAGGGACCACGGCTCCACATTCGGAGCATTCGAACGTTTCCCTGGAAGT
>JAFVET010000083.1 GCA_017475875.1 Candidatus Methanomethylophilaceae archaeon | reverse complement strand
TTGCAGCGTGGTCACTGTGGACCTGAACGACATGACCATGTCTCGCGTCTGCAACAACTAAAATACAGGTCGCCCATCATCGTCGCATGGCAAACGAGAACCTCATCATGACTGGTAAGGTGAAGCAGGTCTTCGCCGTTGATGACGACACGCTCGAATTCGCGTACACCGACAACATATCGGTCTTCGACAAGATCATCCCCTCGAAGATACCCCACAAAGGGGAGACCCTGTGCAGGACCGCGAAGTACTGGTTCGGGATCCTCACCAAGGAAGGTATCAACAACCATTTCCTGAGCGAGCCCTCGAAGGACCGCATGAGGGTAAGGCGCGTCCAGGTCATCCGCGACTACAGCAAGATCGACGGCAAGACCACCAACTACCTCATCCCGCTCGAGGTCATCTGCAGATACTACGCGGCCGGATCCCTGCTTGACAGGCTCAAATCAGGTGTCGTCACCGCGGAACAGCTCGGATTCCCCAAGGGTTACCAGGTGAAGAAGGGCGACAAGCTTCCGAAGCCCTTCATCGAGTGCACCACGAAGCTCGAGGAGCACGACGAGAACCTCACCGACGAGGAGGCCAAGGAGATGGCCGGCCTCTCGGATGCGGAGTTCGAGGAGATCAAGCAGACGGTTCTGAAGATCGACTCCATAATCGCCGGGGAGACGGCCAAGAGGGGACTCATCCACTGTGACGGAAAGAAGGAGTTCGCCTTCGATAAAGACAGGAAACTGATGGTCGTCGACACTTTCGGAACCCTCGACGAGGACCGCTGGTGGGACGCCGACGAATACGCCAAGGGAAACATAGTCGAGCTCTCCAAGGAGTTCGTCAGGCAGTACTACCGCAGCACCGGATACCACGAGGCCCTTTACTCCGCTCGCGAGAAGGGTCAGGCCGAACCGGACATCCCCGCGCTCCCCCAGGACATCATCGACAAGGTGACCAAGCTCTACGTCGACATGTTCGAGCGCATAACCGGGGAGAAATTCTGAAGTTTTTTACGAGGCGGGCTCAGAAGAGCTCCGCCTCGACCAAATCGAGTCCCATGGGGCACTCGATCTTTTTGCCGAGGGTCACGATCCGGTTCTTCATACCCTCGGCCTTCCCTATGGGTTTGCACCTCTTGTAGTTGGGACATCCAGCGTTGAAGCATTCGACCTCGTGGTATGTGATGACGCTTCCCTCGATGGCGGAACGTTTGGGTATGGCCGCGGGAGTGGGGACCTTTTCTACTTCGGCCACGGTGACGCACTCTCCCTCGAACGCCGCGCACGGATGGTTCTGCGGGCGGAGTCCGGTCACGCGGTAACGGGAACCTTCCTCCAGGGAAAGGCAGATCTTGTTGAACCTGCATCCTTCGCATTCCTCGCAGGGTCCGAGAAAATAGAACTCGCGTCCCGGTTCAGCCAGGTAGGGCGGCACCATCGTTATCATCAGATGACCCCCGTGTCGATTGCGACCCTTTCGGCGACCTCTTCGCTTATCCCCTTGTCTCCAAGGATGGTGTACCTGTCCTTGCGGATCGTGTGCGCCTGAGACATCGCCTTGATGACCTCCTCTTTGGTGAGGTTAAGCTCTTTGGCAGTCGTCGGTGCACCAATGGTCTTAAGCGTGTCGCGGATGAGCTCCCAGTCCCCTCCGTGGAGGTACATGGTCATTATGGAGCCCACCCCGCACTGTTCCCCATGCAGAGCCCTACCGGGGCAGAGGGTGTCGACCATGTGTGAGAACATGTGCTCGGCACCGCTGGTCGGACGCGAGCTGTTCGCGACGCACATGGATATCCCGGAGACGATTATCGGTTTGATGGCGACCCAGACGCTCTCCTCGTTGTTTGGTCTTATCAGTTCGGCCTGGTCGATCAGCGACTCGGCGGCATACCTAGAGAAGGCGTACGCCGACCGGCTGAAAGTGACGTTCCTGAGCCTGCGTGCGAAATCCCAGTCCTTGAGGGCCGTCAGGTTGGAGACGACGTCTGCACAACCCGAGCACAGGAGCCTGTACGGTGCACGGACTATGACCTCCGTGTCGGCTATGACCCCCATGGGGGATGCGGATTCGATGGAAGTGGCACCCTTTTTGTCCTTCACGGAGGCACGGTTGGACGCGATTCCGTCGTGGGCGGCCGAGGTCGGTATGCTGATGAACGGAAGATTCAGTTCCTTGGACACAATCTTGGCGGTGTCGATCTTGCTCCCGCCACCGACCGCGAGGATGAACTGGGCACCGAACTCCTTGACCAGTTCGGTAGCCTCTTGGACGCTGTCCCTGGTCACGCCTTTGGTGATGCAGAAGTCGATGTCGTATCCGTCGAGGTATCCGCTCACCTCCCTGCCTGCTGCCTTGAGCGTGTTCTCGCCGGTGATTATCGTTCCGACCTTGCCGGTATGGATGTTCACGCACATGTCGCGGATCTCGCCGAGCACCCCGTGCCCTGCGATGACGTTGCGCGGGAACTCCACGATCTTCGATTTCAGGAAATCTTCCATAGCGTGCACCCTGTGTACCTGTAATATCGATTAACTTAATAACTGTCTTCTATAATCCACTGATCCAATATGGACCTGAACAAGCTATCACTGGCGTTTTCAGCGTTTTGGTTGATATTGATCGTGGTACGCCTGGCCCTTTATTCGATGCCCTACATGAACACAGAGGGAGGCCGGATGTTCATGATGGCGTTCAACGTCCTCCTGATCATCGGTCTCGTGATAATGGCCTACCTGCTCTTCAACCGCTTCTTCCGCCGTTCAGTCGCGACCGTCGACAAGAGGGGCCACTGCCAGCAGTGCTACGCCAAGCTCTCCCCCACCGACACGTTTTGCCCCGCCTGCGGTGCCGAACGTGGCAGTGTCAAAAAGGAATGATGAGCAAGTGGACGGGAAGGACAGGTTGGCGGGTGTCGTTGCGGCGATATCGGCGGGCGTCATCTGGGGGTTCCTCGGGCCCGTCATCCGTTTCCTCGGCGACGGTGGGATAGACGCCGTCCAGATGACATGTCTCAGATATCTCATCGTGACCGTCATGGTGGGGATTCTGATATCCTTCAGGTCCAAAGGCACTTTCAAGATTGATTTCCGCGTGTTCATTCTGTTCGCGGTCATGGGCGTGGTCGGCACTTTCCTGAACTCGGCCTGTTACTTCGGTTCGATGCAGTTGATCCCGCTCAGCCTGTCGACCATCCTTCAATATCTGGCGCCATTCATCGTCGTGACGCTGTCGGTCCCGCTGTTCCGCGAGAGGCTCACCGTCAACAAGGCCGTGGCGGTGGTGGTGGCCTTCGTCGGATGCGTCCTGTGTACGGGAATCCTGTCTTCCGACGTGTCGTTCGACCCCGTCGGCATTGCGATGGGTGCGCTTTCAGGACTTTTCTTCGCGACCTACACCCTCGGTTCCAAACATGCGGCCAACCTGGGACACACGCCCGAGACCGTGCTTTTCTTCACATCCCTCATATGCTTCGCCGTGGCCGCCCCCTTCGCTGACCTCCCGACCGCTTTCTCTGCTTTGTGGTCATCGGTGGAAACGACGGTGGTCCTTCTGGCCCTCGGGGTACTCCTCACGTTCCTGCCGTTCTGGTTGTTCAACTATTCCCTGGACCGTCTCGACGTGGGGAAGACGTCCATATTGACGTTCGTGGAGCCGATGACGGCTACGGCGGTCGGCTTTGCGATATATTCCGAGACGCTGGATGCTACCGCCTCCATAGGGATCGCGATGATCCTCGTGGCGCTGATAGTCCTCAACCGCAGGTCCTCGGAAGCCTGACCTCGTCCTTTCGGGCGGTATC
>JAFVET010000082.1 GCA_017475875.1 Candidatus Methanomethylophilaceae archaeon | reverse complement strand
GGCGACATCCCCACCGAGACGGAGTACCATTTCACGCTGTTCGGCAAGGATTACACCGGGAACCTGTACGAAGACGACTTCTACGGTCCCTTCGAATTCGGAGGTGCGAAGTTCGAGGTCCTCTGGAACGTCCCCGCCGTCACGTACAACTTCGGAGACGGGCCGAAACCCTACTCCCACATAACCGTGTCCGCCGAGGACCTCACCTCAGACTTCCTGTCGGTCACCGTCCGCGGAGCGTCGAAGAAGAAGGTCTACTTCGGTACGGAGAACGGGAAGAAGAGGGACGTGACCCCGGATTGGGATGGAGAGACGGTGAGCATAGACCTCGCCAAGCTCCGCGAGGAGATCCTGTCGTCCACAAGCCAGTTCAGTTTCACGATATCCGTGAACTCCAACACCGTGGTCCCGTTCATTACCGTCCTGAACCCTCCCCGCGTGTCCGCGAGGTACGAGGACGGGAAGGTGATCGTGAACGTCATGTCCGAGAAGGCCGAAACCGTCTGCAGACTGTACCACATCAACAAGGACGTCGACGAGCACGTCCTCGCTTTCGGTGAGAACGTCATCGACGTCCCCGACGATACGATCGAGGCGGAGGTGGCCGAGAAGTACCGCGGCGAGGACCGCAGGTCCTTGGGCGTCCCAATCCGCGAGCTCCCGTTCATCCATCACGACGAGATGGACGAGTACTGGCTGTACGTCACCCGTTCCAAGCGCATCCCGATTCCGGACATGCTGCTCGTGGACGGGGTGCCGTCGCCAGACCAGGTCCCGACCTGGTACGCCCGTATCGTCCGCATGAACGCGGAACTCAAGAACATCCCTCTGGCTGCGGTCAAGAAGGCGTTCGAGAGCTGCCAGTAACTTGGAGTCTCAATCAATCATCAAATCCGACGGTCAGGGCGCTTTCATCCCTGTCCGTCGGTTTCTACCATATTCATTTACATATGAGCCTACGTTCACATGAAACGGGCTCAACGATAAACCTTTAAATACGCTACTTCGTTTTTTCGAAAATTGGATATATAATCCAAGTGGTCAATGATGAATTCGAAGGTCATAGCCGCTGCAGTGGTAGTGGTGGTCGCGGTGGTCGTCGTGGCGTGCGCCGCCGTACTGCTCTCCGGGAACGGTAACAGCGGGAAGGAATACGGTGACAGCACGAACGTCGAGGGGCGTCTGACTATTTTCGGCAACGCCAATCACGACGATTACATAGACGAAAGGGACGTGGAGACCATACAATCGATCATCGACGGGAAGACTACCCCGGAGTATTTCGACTGCGTCCTCACCTACGGTGGAAACACGGTGCAGAGGTGCTTCGCCGATGCCAACTGCGACGGGAAGGTGGACCTCGCCGACCTGAACCAGGTGAAGGACATGGTCGACCGCAAGAACGGCATCCAGGTGAAGTACTACGACTGCGACGGAGTGGTGGCGGCATGCACTTACCCCATCGGCAACAACCTGTGCATCACCTACAAGGCATTCTACGAAGCCTCGTCCATCCTGGGCATTGAGGATAAGGTGCTCTACGCGTGCAACCAGGTCGCGGACGGAGGCGCCTATGCACAGTGGTATCCCGCCATAGCCAAAAACGCCAAGAGCGTCGGCGACAGGTTCCACCCCGACTATGAGGTGTTCACCAAGTCGGGAAACACGATTCCGGATTGTTTCATCACCGGTCAGAGGCAGTGGTACGACCCCGATATGGAGGAGAAGCTCGCACGCCTCGGCATCGACGTCGTCCGTCTTCCCCTGCAGCACACCGACGCCTGCACCAAGGGAGTTCTTACTCTCGGATGGCTCCTCGGTTGCGAGGAGAAAGCCTACGCCTATATGGACATGGTGGACCAGGTCTTCAACACCATCGACGAGAAGATCAAGGACATCCCGATGTCTCAGAGGCCCTTCGTCTACGCCTCCTACAACGGCACCACCATCGCCAACGGGACGAGCGGTGTCCACGAGGCCATAACCCTCGCTGGTGCCAGGTCCGCTTTGGACATGGGGTACATCGGCGGAACCAAGATCGATGCGGAGGCCGTGCACGACATGGGTGCGGATTGGATATGCTTCAGCGAGTATTACGGCTTCCTCGAAACCTACACCAACCACGACGAGACCCAGAAGAAGCTCTACGAGGAGTTCTGGAACACCGAGGGCAAGTACGCCAAGTTCATCGAGATGACAGACGCATACAAGAACGGCAAGGTCATGGGATTCAACCAGGGGACCTTCATGGGCGCCGCCAGTTTCATAACCGTCGCCTATGTGGCCAACCACATCTATCCGGATCTCTTCAATTTCGATGTCGACAAGCTGTTCCAGGATTACTTGGACACGTTCCACAACGGACGCACCGTCTCGGAGTTCCAGGGAATCAACTACTTCATGCTCGAGGACGTACAGAAGTACTTCTCTTGATCAAACAGGGGGTCATTCCCCTTTTCCGTTCGAGGAATACCATGGACACCGGCACAGGGGACAAGGTGAGGGAGTATTGGACAGACAGGTCCGTCGGTTTCGACGTAGCCACCCGCAAGAGTCTCGAATCTCCGGACCCTCGCATCGAGGATGCCATGGACCGCCTCGGGGCGAGGTCGGGTGGCAGGGTCATCGACATGGGGACCGGATGCGGTTACCTGGCGGTCCTGTTCGCCGAAAGGGGGTTCCGCGTGACCGGGGTGGACCTGTCCGAGTCAATGATCGGTTACGCCCGCAGGATCGCAGACGAGAGGAACCTGTCGGTGGACTTCATCGTCGGCGATTCCTAGAGCCTCCCTTTCCCCGACTGCAGTTTCGACGCCGTCGTGGCGAAGGACAGCCTCTGGCTTCTCTGCGACCCCGTCGCGGCCTACAAGGAATGGATGAGGCTTCTGGCCCCCGGCGGAAGGATGATGATCCTGGACGGAAACTACCACCTCCACCAGTTCAACCCGGATTACGGCAGGAGGAAGGAATACCTGAACCTCCGCGACGGGAAGGACAACAACCTTCATGCACGGACGAACGTGAACCATGTCGACCTTTCCCGCATAGACGCGATCGCTGAGGACCTTCCACTCAGTAAGGAGGTGCGTCCCGCTTGGGACGTCGGCCAGCTGCTCGGGTTGGGCATGAAGGAGATTTCCGTCCGTTCATGGGACCGTACCCCGTTTTCTGTGCTTACCGAGAACGGGCCGCTCATACTCCCCTTCGGGTTCGACATCACCGCGACGAAGGATGTCAGGCGCATCGGCAATCCGCCGGCGGTGCACATGGACCAGGCCGAACTGGAATGGATCCGTTCCCGCATCTCGAGCCGCCGTCGCGACCTCGAAGGCATATCGTCCACGTTCTCGGGAGGCAACCGGGTCGCGATCCTCTACGCCCTGTACCTGGGACCTATGGACGTCGGAAGCATATGCAGGGCCACAGGCATGACCCCCTCCGCGGTGTCCCACAGCCTCGGCGTCCTCAGGGGACTCGGCGTCGTAGTTGCCGAGAGGGATGCCAAGACAATGGTCTACAGGCTCAGCGACGATGACGGGCTGGGTACTGCGGTCAGGGCCGTATTCGACTCAATGTCCATGTCTCGTGATGCGCGAGACGGCTTCCGACCGATTCGTTCGCCGTTTGTG
>JAFVET010000081.1 GCA_017475875.1 Candidatus Methanomethylophilaceae archaeon | reverse complement strand
TCAGGTCCCGCCGCCCCTTTCGGATGTACAACGAGTGGTGGTACAACTGTGTTCCGATATTAAGTGTTGTTCCACGTACCACATCATTCGCGTCCACAGTCGGGACAGCTCCAGGAGCCGTTGAACAGCACCATGCGGTTTCCGCAACGGGGACACGCCTTCTCACGGCTACGGTCCTCGCCGACGACCGCCTTCTTCTTCAGATCGGCTCCGGCCCATTTCATGAGCTCGTTCAGCTCCATGTAACGGTCGGTCTTGTCGGGACCGTAGAACTCGAGGTTGTCCGCCTCGTTGTAGAGACGGTGACGCATGGTACGGAGAGCCTTGGCGACGTTGTTGTACGCGGTGGCGGACACCGTGTCTTTGGGGAACATGCTGTTACGGTAACGTACGTCGATGTATTCCACCGAACGGTCCAGAAAACGTTCGAACGAATCCTCGTCGGGATAGACCGGGACCGATAGAAGGAGGTCCCGTTTCGGTTTGAGGTCCGGATTGCGGTCGATGACGGCTTCGAGGACCTCCCTGACGTTCTGTCTCTGGACTCCGTCCACCTGACCGTATATCTTCCTGATGGCGTCTACGTCCCCTTTGCGGGCTATGGTCGACAGACGCTTGCATGCGAACGTGAACTCCTTCCCGTCACTGTACCTGAGGGTCTCCATGAGTTCCGTGACGGCCCTGTCGTCGGATTCCATACGGTCGAGATAGGACAGACAAGCCAAACGGACGTTCTCGGAATCGCTTATCCGCATCTCGCGGATCTTCTTCACGCACTCCCCGTCACGGACGTAGGTGAGTAGCATAACGGTCTCCGCCCTCACCCTCGAATCGCCGTGGTCGAGGTAGGCCGAAACGAACTGTACGTACTCCCCCTGGTAGTAGTTGACCAACCAACGGTCCTCGCTCACGGCCCCTTGGCGACCGTTCAGAACCAGATCCACGTCGTCGGAGAGACGGCACCTGTATTCCAGCTCGCTAGGCATCTGCCTCAGAGTCCTCTGGACTCGAGGACTCTCTTGAGGATGGACGCCTCCTCCTCGGAAAGGGTCACGCCTTTGGACATCTTGCTGCCGTCGGGCGACCATTCGCGGATGTCATACTTCGGCTCCTTGCCGTTCCAACTGATGAGGTTGAGCTCTTTGGTCCAACCTTTCGATGATTCCGAGAGGACTGCGATCTTCTCTACGACGTCGTACACGATTTCCGGCATGCTTCAAACCCTTGTCCCCCCGAATCAGATTCCCTAATATAATCGTAATGTGGGTCGGACGCTTCCCATTGGAGGGGTGGTATATCATAACCTCACGTAATTTTACATTCATCGTACGATTACTGTGTATCCGCGCATGACAACGATAATCTTTTATCCATGCAGCATTCATCGTAGTCCCAGGTTTGGTTCAATTGTCTCGAAACACCCGCCCCGAGGAAGCGTGAAGTGTAAATGGACTTCGTGTTTGTTTACATAATATGCATCGTCTTGCTCATTGCGTTTTCCGCACTGTTCTCCATGTCCGAGACTGCGTTCACCAGTGTGAGTGCGGTACGTCTCAAAATGATGGCCAAGGACGGCGATCAGAAGGCCGAGCGCTCGATACGCATCCTCGACAACTACAACAAGTTCCTCACCACCATCCTGATCGGGAACAACCTGGTGAACATAGCCGCCACGTCTATCGCCACCGTGGCCTTCTCCATCCTGTTGGGGATGAGCACCGGATCGGTGACTTCCACCGTGGTCATGACCATATCCGTGCTGATATGTGGCGAGATCATCCCCAAGTCGCTCGCAAGGGCGAATCCTGAGAAGTGGTGCATCAGACTCTGCAGCCTGATATCGGTTATAGAGACCGTCCTATCCCCGCTGTCCTGGATGTTCATAAAGATGACCGACTTCATCAACAGGCACCAGGACGCTCCGGCTACGATCACCGAAGACGAGCTGGAGGTCATGATCGACGAGATCGAGGACGAGGGCGTCCTCGAAAAGAGCGAGAGCGACCTCATCAAGTCTGCGATACGCTTCGACGACATCCAGGTCTCTGAGACATATATCCCGAGGATGGACATCGTAGCGATAGACGCGTCGTCCTCCCTCGACGAGCTCGGACGCGTGTTCGCTGACTCGGGCTTCTCCCGCATCCCGGCCTACGACGGCACCATCGACAACATCGTCGGGGTGATCTATGCCAAGGAGTACTTCTCCAAGCGTTTCGACGACAGGATATCCTCCATCAGGGAGATCATCCGTCAGATCCTCTACGTCCCGGAAAGCATGAGCATCGCCACGGTGATGGCCGAGTTCCAGAAATCCAAGATCCACATGGCCGTGGTCCTCGACGCCAACGGGGGGACCATGGGTATCGTGACTATGGAGGACATACTCGAAGAGCTGGTCGGGGACATATGGGACGAGAGCGACGTCGTCCAACACGACTACGTCAAGAACGAGGACGGCACGCTGACCGTCAAGGGCACCGCCAACATCTACGAAATAGTGGAGATGTTGGACAGGGAACTCGACCCGGGCGACTACGAGGACTACTCCGTGACGGGTTACATCATCTACAAGCTCGGAAGGGCCCCGATGCGCGGAGACGTCGTCGTCTGCGACGGGTTCACCATCAACATCAAAGTGGTGAAGGGACGCAGGGTGATGGAGGCGGTCTTCACTCCGACTGCGCTTGAACAGGCAGAGAGCGAACGAACTCCCTGAGGTTGCGGACGGCGACCTCTTTGCGTGCGGGATGCGACTGTATGCGTCCGGTCACCGATATGACGTCGCCGTGGTGTGCGACGACGTACCTCCCCTGCACGGCCTCCTGCTTGTCCAGCCTCATGTAGAACGTGCAGTCGTCGTCGATGCGGTTGTCGGCGTCCTCGTCCAACCATGCGAGGATCTCGGGACCCAATCTGCAGAAGAGGGATTCGAACTCCTTCTGCCTGGTCAGACGCTTTTCCATTATGACCATGGTGTTCCCATGCTCGCCTTCGGAGATCTCTTCGTCGAACTCCTCGTCGCCGACGAGCGCCGTGAACGTCTCCTCCAACAGCTCCGACTTCTCGGTAGCGTAACAGAAAGTCTGTACGCGGATCCAATGGAAAGTAGTCGCCGGCAAAGTCATTCCTCCTTGTTGGGAAGAAGGGCGAAAAGCTCCTCGGAACGCGCGGACGATATGGAGACGACCCTCTTCCCCTTGACCTTCATAGCTACACCGTAATCCTCTCCGAGGGCGGCGTAGTTCTTGTGCTTGATTCCCTTGAGGTTGTATCCGCCGTAGTTCCTGATGTGGTTAATCTCTCCGTGACGGGATGCGATGATCTGGTCCAGGGGAATCTCGACTTTGACGACTATGTAGAATATCCGGAGGGTCTCTCCGTCGACTTCCACTTTGAGATACGAAAGGAAACAGACCGCGACCGCCACGGCCGTGACAGCGCACATCACCGGCACCGCCCACGAGGGCATGTCGACATCGAAAAGCCCCGGGCTGATCGCCATGAAAACTATGGTGCACACCAACACGGCGGTGATGATCAGTGAAAGGTTACGGGGTATCAGCGGACGGGACTCCGAGAAGGTCTCCATGTCTGGACGATGACCTTATGATTATATTTCGATGACGGTGCCTTCGCAGACCTGGACGATGGACGGAGCCGGCATACATCCAAGGACTGATTTAAACAGAAACGGATTCCTGCGCCCCAGAACCAACGAGGTGCCGTGGATACGATTCTCGGACCGTTCAGTCCTTACCACGTACGCATGTGATGAAAACACTCGGAACACCCACCCAGAACGCTCGGTCCTTGGCGCCATGAACTGGAGACATCAGTAATCTTTAAATACAACGCCTCTATGCTTGTCATAGTTGGTCCCATAGCTTAGCTTGGTTCGAGCGTCCGGCTGATA
>JAFVET010000080.1 GCA_017475875.1 Candidatus Methanomethylophilaceae archaeon | reverse complement strand
CGTAATTATACGGCCGTAGAATTCAGATTAGTCGTAATTATACGGCCGTAGAATTCAGACAATACTTGAATCGAACTGTGCAGGATCCATTTCACTAGGTAGTTTTCACCATTTTCACAAGGTAGTTGTCACTCAAGATGGTTGTGCCTGTTCCTAAATATACAATACAATGTGAATTAGAGAGTTTGAGCAGGGTTGACTCAGGTTATTCCGTATACTGCCGGTATACTGTGGTATACGAGCCATTTTTCAATAATTTGGCGGACCCGCCGGGATTCGAACCCGGGTCCGAGGCTCCGGAGGCCCCCATTCTATCCAAGCTATACTACGAGTCCATTAGGAAGAAATTTGCCGGGGGGAGGTCCCCCGGCGATCCTGAGCCTCCAAGTGAGAGGGGAGGAGGCTGAATGAAGAAGATTGGATCAGTTGTTGAACTCGGTGTATCCGCAGTTTCCACAGGCCCTGCGGTCCTTGTGGGTCGCCATGAAAACGCCGGGGCCGCACTTGGGACAGACGGGCTTGACGCGCTCGACCTTGTCGCCGCTGACCTTGTAGGCGTCCTTCTTCGAGACGGCCTTCTTCACTGCGGGTTTCTTCGCTGCCATGTTATCACTCCTGGACGGGCTCGGGCTTGGGGGCCTCGATGCCGTTCCTCTTCAACAGGTACTCGCGCTCGAACTCGAGGGCGGCGTCCTTGTTGTCGTAGACCTTGGCGTATCCCTTGGACATGCCCCTTCCGTAGACGGACTCGACCTTGTCCACGACGACGCAGTCCCTCTTGGACTTCATCTGTTTGGCGACCTCTTCGGCCACCGCGTTCCTTCCGGGCGTGCACTCACCGTCGTGCTCGATGGTGAAGCAGACCTCGACCCTCTTCTGCAGGGGGTTCTCTTTCTTCTCTTTGATTTCCATCTTCATTCGGATTCCTCCATCAAGGCGACCATACCGGCCACCTTGCTCCTGACGGCCTCGTCGGTCACCAGAAGCATCATCCCCAAACCGGGCCATCCGTAGACGATACGCGTGCCTACCGGTGAAAGGAGCACGCACGGCAACAGGGCCAGGTCCTCCTCCCCGATCACGTGTATCAGCGAAGGGTTTCCGTTTGAGACCGCGGATCCGATCGCGTCCGCCATTGCGGACGTTATCCTTCCCGCGGGGTTGACGACCTCCTCCTTGTCCTCGTCCTCGACGAGGTCCGCGAACTCGGTCATCTCGTGGCGTTCGGTCACACCGTCGTACACCGACAGGTCCGGCCTGACGCCAAGGTTTCTCAGGGTCAGGGACACCACGTCCCCGACCGCGATCAACATGTTTTCATCATCTTCGAGATTGGCTGCGTCTTTATCCGACAGACGGGAACCGAGCATCTCCTTGAACTCGGCCCTGCGGCCCACCGGTAGGCACAAATCCTTCTCGAACATCGGCTCAGCGTACCTTGAGGGCGTACCTGCCGTTGGACGAGATGCCCATCCTCTTGGCGATCTCGGACTTCTCGTAGTCCACAACCGCGAGGTATCCCGCCCAGTCCTTGGTCGTCTCGCCACCGCAGCGGGGACAGACGTCCGCCTCGTCGATGAAGCTGCAGTTCCTGCAGGCCCTCAGTATCGGACCGGGCATCACTCGTCACCGCCTTTCTTCTTGTTGTCCTCATCGATCCACTGGAGCTTCCCGAGACCGGGCTGCCTCATGGTCAGACCGATCTTGCTGTCCTGGGGGTTCTTCTCGTTGAGGTCTATGCTGACGATCCTAGCGCGTACAACATCGCCCACGGCGAGGAACCTTCCCGACTCCTTTCCGACCAGCCTCTGGTTGGACTCGTCTATGTCGACCCTGTCGTCCATGACCTGGCTGACGTGCAGGAGACCGTCCAGGGGAACGAACCTGACGAACGCGCCGAACTTCACGATCTCGACGACCACACCGGTCACGACCTCGTTGTCCTTCGGCTTGAAGACCACCTGATCGAACCTCACGGTCTGGTAGACCGCACCGTCGCCGTGGACGATGCGTCCGGGACCGATCGCGCGTACGTTGTTGACCAGCAGGGTGAAGGTCTTGTCCTCACCGAGCCTGCCCTCGTACACGTCGCGGGTGAGGTTCTCGATCACGCTCTCTATGTCGTCCTTGAGCTCGACGGGCGGTATGCGTACCGCCTTCTCGACCTCCGTTATCATATACATGTTGTGGCCCTCTCAACTGATGCAATAGGCATGTCGTATATAACGTTTGACCGCTTGATATATATGTAAGGGCTGGGACGCTCACATGTCTGGGTACTTTTCGTCGTACCTCTTCTTGCACGTAACAATCATGTCCTTGGCCGCGTCCGGTCCGAGCATCTCCTTCGCCTCGGTGACCTTGCCCTCGAGGGCCTTGTACACGCTGAAGAAGTGCTTGATCTCCTCGGTCAGGTGCGAGGGAAGCTGGTCGATGTTGTCGAAGTCCCTGAAGGCGCGGTCCTTGGTGGCCACTGCGATGACCTTGTCGTCCTGGTCGCCGCCGTCGATCATCTTGAGGAGCCCGATGGGCTTGCACTCGACGAGGGTGTTGGGGAGGATGGTCTCGGAGCACAGGAGCATGAAGTCGAGCGGGTCCCCGTCGAAGGCGAACGTACGCGGGATGAACCCGTAGTTCCAGGGGTACGCGGTCGAGGTGGAGAGGATCCTGTCGAGGGCTAGGAGACCGGTCTCCTCGTCGATCTCGTACTTCACCTTGCTGCCTTTGGAGATCTCAACGACGCCCACGAACTTCTCGGGGGTCACACGGTCTTTGGAAAGGTCATGCTGTATCATATTATCTGATATGGTGCAACGCCCAACCTGTATATAACCGAACCATCGGAGACCGTTTCCCGCGGGGCCGGAAGGCCATAGACAAGTTATATCAACAAGGTCAAATTAGAGAATGTCAGTGAAATCATGTCAGAACTCGAACTGATTCCGGTCGAAGACATAAAGGTCAAAAAGGGAATGACTGTGAACGAACTCCTCCTGAGCATGGGCCGCTCCGGCGGTTTCACCGCCCAGAAGCTCGCCGACGCCACCGACATCGCGGAGACGATGATCAGGGACAAGGACTGCCTCAGGATCCTCTCGTTCCCCGCGTGCATCATGTCCACCGGAACCCGCGGAGTCATCGTCGACATGGTGAAGAACGGCATGGTCGACCTCATCATCACCACCTGCGGAACCCTCGACCACGACATCGCCAGGACCTACGAGGACTACTTCAAGGGAGACTTCCTCATGGACGACGCCAAGCTGAGGGACGAGTCCATCAGCAGGCTGGGCAACGTCCTCGTCCCTGATTCCTGTTACGCGGACGTCCTGGAGGGCGAGATCCTCCCCATGTTCGACGATATCTTCGCCGAGACGCAGTCCCTGTCCACCCACGAGATCATCGACCAGGTCGGGGCCCGCATCGAGAGCGAGGACTCCCTCCTGCACCAGTGCCACGTCAAGGGCGTCCCGATCGTCGTGCCCGGGATCACCGACGGATCCTTCGGGTGCCAGCTCTGGATGTACT
>JAFVET010000011.1 GCA_017475875.1 Candidatus Methanomethylophilaceae archaeon | reverse complement strand
CGACGTCCGCAGGTGCTGCAGACTCGTGGAGACGGCTTCGGTGATATACATGCTGGTGATGTGCGTGCCGTCCATGCTGATAGGCATCTGGATCCAAGGATACGCCGAGATCCCGTTCCATGAACTGTGGGGATTGATATTCTGAAATACATAGAGTCCACCGGCCTTGACGAGGTCGACGGGATGTACGTCGGTTGGGTGAGGTTCACCGAGACTTTGGAATCACTCGGGTCTACCGTCATGAACGGGGGAGACTCGGAAGCAGACGCGGCGTTCATAATGCAGGTGCCGCACGACTATGAGACGGACGACCCCGTACGCGACGCCGAAACGGTACGCGACGCCCTCGGTCTGCCTGGGAACACGGTAGGCATGATGACCGCCGCCGAGGTGGGATACGTGTTCAGCACCCACGAGTCGACCTGCGGGGAAAGGACCGCGTTCTCGTTCACGACCGCAGGCCTCAGCAACCACGTCACGGCCGGCGACGACCTGGTGGACTGGTCCTCGAGGCATGTCGTGTCCCTGAGTCGCGCGGCCGAGATGATGCGCGGGACGATAAACATCGGCGTGGTCTCCGACGTGCCCCTCTCGATGACCGGGAAGGTGAACCTGTTCATACCGCTGGTGGAAGCGAAATCAGCCGCCATGGCCGACCACGGGTTCCGCGAGACCGGGACCACATCCGACGCGATGGCCGTGTTCTGCCCCAAGGGGGACGACCGTCGCACGTACAACGGGACGGGGTCGGATCTGGGTAAGGCCGCCGCCCGCGCGGTGAGGCTTGGGGTCGGCTACGCGCTGACGAGGAGGTGCGAGCGCCCCTCCGTGGAGGATGCGGGGCTCGTCCTTTCGAGGGCGGCCTTCGGCAAAGAGGCGACCGCAAAAAGGATAACGGCCATGATGGATTCCGAGGTTGTACGTACCATCCTATCCGATAAAGAGGCGAGGGAGCTCGTAGACGTCGTGTCGTTCCTCGCCGATCGGGCGGACGGGATGGTGCGCGAAGGGAACACGCTCCCCCGCGAGCTCGTGGCCCACGCCTGCGAGAAGGTGTTGGGAGGAAGGTTCCCCGACGAAGGCGGTGCCCTCGAAGGACTGCTCGACATGATAACCGGAGTTGCTGAAGATGGAAGGAACGGAACCGAACGATCAGGCCAAAGGCTCGGCCGTCAAAGCGATGGTGTCTTTCTTCACGATATTCCATCTCGACATCGACGAAGGCGACATGCACGCCATGGAACGCAGGTTCTGGCTGGCGCCGCTCCTGGGATGCGCGATAGGTCTCATGACGATGGGCGTGCTATTCCTGTTATATCTGGTGGACGCGCCGTGGCCCCTCTATGCGATAACCGGATTGGCCACCCCCCTTTTCGTCAGCAAGTTCCTCCATTTCGACGGACTCGCCGATTTCGGGGACTCCATGATCTGCCCTGGGGACCAACAGGCGCGCGTACGTGCGCTGAAGGACACCCTGATAGGCGCAGGCGGCGTCGGTGTCGCACTCATAGTGACGTTGATGACGTTCTCGGCCTACCTCTCCATGGTCACCATCTTCTCGTTCCTGATCATGGCCGTCAGCGCCGAGATATGCGCCAAGAACGGCATGGTTGCCGCGGCCGCGATAGGCATCCCGGGCAACGGGATGGCTGGGGAGCAGGTCAGACGGACAACCGTCAGATCCCTGGTTTTGTCCCTGGTCCTCTCTGAAGTGCTCCTGAACCTTGTCGTCCTGTTGATAGAACTGTGGGAATTCGAGGACGAATGGTGCTTCAACATGATCGCCGTCATCCTGCCGGTCGTATCCACCGTGGTGGGGGTGCTCATGGCCCGCAAAGCCAACAAGAGCCTCGGGATGGTCAACGGCGACATCCTCGGTGCGACGAACGAGGTCTCCCGCTGCATCTGTTGCCTGGCGATGGCGGTCATCCTCGGAGCATTGGTCTGGTGATACCTTGGAGGCGCTGGTTCATGCAGGTGGCAAGGGATCCCGCATGGGCAGGTGCGGCATAGAGAAGCCGATGCAGCTCATCGGCGACGTCCCGACCGTCCAGAGGGTCGTGGATGCCCTTAGTGGCTCCACCAACATCGATCGGATCCTGGTCTCCGTCAGCGACAACACCCTCGAGACGGAACGCTACCTCAACGAGCGCGGCGTCGAGACGATAAGGACCTCCGGAGACAGCTTCATGGACGACCTGCACGACGCGTTCGAGGTCCTGTCGGGGAAATACGTCCTGACGTGTCCGTCCGACCTCCCGTTGCTGACGACCGAGGTCGTCGACAAATTCATCGACTTCTTCGATCCGGGCACGATGCAATCCGCCATAGCGGTCGTCGACGAACGTACCGTGAAGGACATAGGCATAATCCCGTCGTACGTCCGCGAGGACGACGGCGGGAGATGGGTCCTCTCGGGGATCTGCATCATGGACCGCGAAGGTACGCTCGAGGGACAGTACCTCGACGAGACCTTGTTCAAGACCAGCTGGGTGGAACTCTCCGTGAACGTCAACACCCCGATGGAGCTGAACCTAGCGAGGAGCTTCTTCAGGGAGTGATTGTGCTTGGAATCGTCAAGGCGGGTGCCAAACGGTTCATCAATCGCGATACATCGTAGAAAAGTCCACCGAACATCGTCAATCGATCTTGACGCATGTCACCTTAGCGTTAGCCAATGAAATCCACTGACGACGTTTACGAAAGAGTCTGGGATTCTCGACTATCCATATGTTAGACGCTTCCCAGACCGCGAAGGAACCTATAATGGAAAGAACCTCTGGCCATATGCCTTCCATATAGCTTGATGCTGCGATCCACACGGAGATGAACGCCAGCCCGATGACCAACAGACGAAACTGGGTTACAACGTTGAAACGTTTCTGCCTATCCAGTTCGTCAATTAAAGCGTTCAAACTACCACGGAAAGCCATGCGAACACGGTCCTCATCCAACATGACCGGACTTTCCACAGCAATCTTGACCTGTTTTCCTGGTTTCAATTTCGAGACTTCGGAAACGAGGTAGGAGCACAGATCGTCATCCAAGCGCGAATGCGATGGATCGAACCTGCAGTACAAGTCAGCCTCCTCACCCACGTGGATGTGTATCTCAACTGGAACCTCGTCTTCCAAAGCCATTGCATCGACCTCACAGCTCGATGACGTGCGGCACCACGTCCGGATCGTGGTTCGCTAATGATTCCACACAATCCTTGGACAGACTCATTTCGCGGATCCAACGGAGGGATTTCTTCTGTTGCTCCTTGTCTTCAGATATACCGGAGGTTATCATCTCCTCCCATGATTTTCTAGCATATCCTCCATCAGAAAAGAGAAGCACAAACTTTCCATGGTCCCCGTTGATACGTGTCGCACATAGTCCGGGACAGTGGCCCGGAATGTTGACCTGAACGACGGAACCGTCCCCGAATACGTCGAAAGACCGGCCTGCAGGACCATCCTCCCCGTTCCACCCATGAGTTTCCGTCCTCACGCATTCCCACCATGCAGGGTTGTACCTGGTATGGTGTTTTCTGGCATACCTCATCTCGTCCTCTGAAACAAGTATCCTTTTGGCACCCT
>JAFVET010000079.1 GCA_017475875.1 Candidatus Methanomethylophilaceae archaeon | reverse complement strand
TATGCATATGATGAACTCCTGGGGCCCCATGCTGTCCACAGATTCGAATAGACTGTCGAATATTCCCATTTTTATCCCTTCTCAGGTGTAGGGAGACGTGTCTCCCGGATGAGATGCATCGCTGCATCGGTGTTTGGACGTCTGTCGACGCGGTCCCAAAAAAAAATCAGAAGATGCCGCCGGTGGTCACGCCCACGGCAGGTTGTGCTGACGGTTTCGTGAACGATCCGTCGTAATCGGTGAAAAAGGTGACATACTGCGGAGGAGCGGGTTCCGACACCTCGCTCCCGTCGTCCGTCTCTTCGAGCACCACGGGTCCACTTTGCTCCATATCGTCGTCGACGTCGACCTCGCGACCGGCGTCTATGTTCGATATGTCCGCCATCAGGCTGAACTGGAGGACCATCGATATGAACAGGAGGTGCTCGCGCACGTCCTCCCTGACGTCGGCATAGCTGAACCCGTAGTACCCCTCGTCGTTGAGTATCGACATGACCGTGAAGACGAACGCCTTCTCGGGTTCCAGACGACCGCTGTCGTCCCTGTGCGCTATGCCGGGAGCCTCCGGAGGCCTCATACTGTCCCCGTTGCCCATCCCCAATATGGAATCGACGACGTGTTTCACCTCTTCGTGGAAATCACCCTTGTCAGGTGGAGGCATGGGCGGGCGATGGTTGTGGTGGGGGCCGCCGTCCCTCGATTCGAAGTGCGGAGGCGCATACCCGTCCCCGGGTAGGAATTCCGGATGAAACGGACGCTCGTCGAAATCGTCGTTGGATAGGTCGGCATCCGAGTCTTCGGACAACGACACGACTACGAGCGAGAGAGCCACGGCTACCGCTAACGAAAGCAACAGCTCTTTCCACCTGACCATGGGCCTTCATCCACTTCTTATATTTCAATATAATTATTTGACGATTGGATGATACATCTGATTCATCGTCCGGAAGGGAAGTATAAAAAGGGAGCCTCCAATGCGGAACCATGGCGATGATAGACATCGAATACCGGCATTCGGATGAACCCCTGGGCAGCAAGGAGATCCGCCGTACCACCTGCGCCCAGATGACCTCCTATATCAAGGACCTCATATTCGAGATGCAGATGGCCGACATCTCCTGCAAATTCACGGAAACTACCATAGACGAGGGTCCGAACATCGTCCTGATCAACGGCATGACCATTCCCGAGATCATCGAGGGTCTGGAGATCAAGATGCTGGAGGTCGAGGATTCGGCAGAGTTGCGCGGAGGCATCGTATCATTCGGAAGACCCACGCTCGACTGGGACAGGGCATACGTAGAAGACGTCCCCGACACGATCATGAAGAACGCCATTGCCAAGGTTTACGCGGACATGAACCGCAACAACATCCCTCTCACAAACCTTTGAGCGGTTGTTCGGCCATGGGCCGGAGATGCCAAATGTCTCCGGTCCTTTACTTCTTATATACCCTCTCAGGCCCGTACGTTTGGGAATGATATTACGCGTTCAGCCGACATCCCCCACCTGCATTCACGGGTGCTGGGCAATGAATCGCATACATCCTGTGTTCGGTTTACACAAGATTTGGTGTGATGACCTCGTTTCGCGGGAACGAGTCTTTTCCAGGTCTGCATATACATGGCAAACATCCCGTTTCCCAGAAGTGTCCCAACGCAACCGTCTGCCAATCGTTTCGGAAAACTCTTTTTATCCCCTGACTATGGCCAGGCATGTTTGAGATTACAAGGCGCGATGGTATGGCCCGCATAGGCAAGTTCACCACCACCTCCGGCAAGACCATGGAGACGCCTGCCTTATTCCCTGTCGTCAATCCGAAGATCAACACGGTCCCACCCAGGGAACTTTACGACACCTTCGGCTTCAAATGCCTGATCACCAACTCTTACATCATAAAGAAGACACCGGAACTCGCCGAGAAGGCCAAACAAGTGGGTCTCCACGAACTTTTGGATTTTCCCGGCATAATCATGACCGACTCGGGAACGTTCCAGAGCCACATGTACGGCGAGGTCGAGCTGACCAACGAGGAGATCATAGAATTCCAGAAGTCCATAGGCACGGACATCGGCACGGTGCTCGACATCTTCACGGAACCCTATTGGACCAAGGAGAAGACGGCCGAATCCATCGAGCTAACCCTCGAACGTACCAAGCAGGCCTGCGATATGAAAGGCGACATGATGATCAACGGTGTCGCCCAGGGTTCGGTCTATCCCGACCTGCGCGAATCTTGCGCTCTGAGGATGGCCTCGCTCGACATCGACGTCCATCCGATCGGAGGCGTCGTACCTCTGATGGAGCAGTACCGCTATTCCGAACTCGTTGACATCATCATGTCCTCGAAGAAAGGCCTCAACCCGAGCCGTCCCGTCCATCTCTTCGGTGCGGGACACCCGATGCTCCTTGCCTTCGCCGCCCTGATGGGATGCGACTTCTTCGATTCCGCATCCTATGCCAAATTCGCACGCGACGACCGCATGATGTTCGTCGACGGAACTTTCAGGCTCCAGGACATGGAATCCCTTGACTGCGACTGCCCCGCATGCCGCGGACGCACGGTCTCGGACCTCCGCAGGATGAACAACAAGGACAGGACCAAGGTCTTAGCGCAGCACAACCTGTACCAGATCGTCAGGGAGCTCAACCTGGTGAAGAGGTACATCCGCGAGGGCAGGCTGTGGGAACTGGCCGAGATCCGCTGCCGTGCCCATCCCGCACTTCTGGATGGGTTGAGGAGGCTGAGGGAGCACCAGGCTCTCCTCGAACGCTACGATCCCATAAGCAGGGACGGTGCAATGTTCTATACGGGTCCGGAGACGCGTACGAGGCCGGTATTCAAGCGCTACCTCGACCGTATCGGCGACCGTTACGTGCCGACCACCGACAAAGCCGTAATCTTCCCGGAAACGTCTCGCAAACCGTACAGCAGAGGTTATGCTGAAGAGTTCGCCAAGGCTAGGAAGGCCGGATACACTCCGATAGTGGCCAGTTCGTTCGGACCCGTTCCCGCGGAACTGGACGAGCTTTACCCCCTCGCACAGTCCCTCTTCCCGGAGATCCCGGACACCGAGACGGAGGAGACCGCGGAGAGGCTGACCTACCAGTTCCTGTCGTTCAAGGGCTTCAAACAGGTGATCTCACCGGAGCAGATTCCGGAAGACGGCATTGAAGAGGTCGACTGCGACCTGATCCGTGCGAAAGCGGTATCCAGGTACCAGTTCGGCATCGAAGCCACCGAGGCCCTGTTCCGTGGGGAGATCCAGCTCGTCACCAGCAAGAAGACGGGCAAGATCAGGAACGTGATCTCCGACGGTGAACACGTGCTGTCGATGAGGGCGGGGGACGGCCTTTACACCCTCCGCATGGAAGGTGCCAAACGCATAGTGGCCGCGACGCCCGCGCCGTTCATGCGTGTGTCCGTGATGGACGACGCCATCCCGTTCGTCTCTCAGGGAAAGAACGTGTTCGCGCAGTTCGTCACCGACTGCGACCCCGAGATACGTCCGATGGAGGAGGTCATCGTCACGGACTGCCGTGACAACCCGATAGCCACCGGTCGTGCGTTCCTGGTTCCCTTCGAGATCCGCCAGATGAAGAAGGGTATGGCGGTCAAGGTCCGTTCCGGTTCCCAGGACGAGGAATGAATCGGTCGCGGTCGAGGTCGGCTACGGCCTCTTCCGCGACTTTTATACAGGCGAGCAGGTCGTCCGCGGTGTTGCGGAGGGTGCCCGCCCTTTCCGAAGAGGATTTCAGCACCAACGTGCTTCCGGTGACTTCCGCCTCGACGTAACCGTCGTTGTCGGGCGAAGTGGCCGAAAGGACCGCCAAGGCGGTCCTTTCGTCAGGGTATTCGATCTCTAGCGTCAAAGTGTACATGAGATCGGTTCTTCTGGTTCCTGATCAGACCGGCGATGTGCCTACCGACCTCGTCCGTGCGCATCTTGCCGCCGAGGTCGGGCGTGGTGTGTCCGGTGTCGAGCGAGGAACGGACGGCGTCGTGTATCATCTGTCCCTCCTTCTGGAATCCGAGGTTCTCGACCAACATCTGCGCGGCGAGAATGGCTGCGATGGGATTGGCCTTGCCCTGTCCGGCTATGTCGGGTGCGGAGCCGTGTATCGGCTCGAACATGCTGACCCCTTCGGGGTTGATGTTCCCGCTTCCGCCCATGCCGAGACCTCCCTGGAGCTGTGCGCCGAGGTCTGTGAGTATGTCTCCGAACAGGTTGGGGACCGCCACCGTCCCGAAGGTCTCGGGGCGCACGATCATGGCCATGGCCATGGCGTCGACGAACATGAACTCCAGCTTTAGCCCGTATTCCTCCGCCTTCTGGGTGAAGATCTCCCTCTGCATGCCGTAGACGTTGGTGCACACGTTGGCCTTGTCCACCAGCGTCACCTTGTCGTCCCCTCTGGCGATGGCGTACCGGAACGCGTAGTCGGCGAACCTCGTTATCCCCTTCTTGG
>JAFVET010000078.1 GCA_017475875.1 Candidatus Methanomethylophilaceae archaeon | reverse complement strand
AGGCAACGGCCCCATCGAAGGCATGTCCGAGTGGGCTTCATGGTACTGTTTCAACAAGAAGGACGACGGGACGTACGAGGCCGAGCTCGATGAGGCGTGGTGGTGGGGCGGAGGCCACAACGACGGCGGGACCATCCGTGTGGAGATACCCGAGGAATGGCAGGACCTGCCTTACGAGGCGTTCCTCGAGCACGTCATCACCCTCGCCGCCGCCACGCACTATCTCTTCACGGTGGACGACCTGAAGGAGTGCGAGGGGCTCAAGGAATTCTTCGGATACGAGTGAACGACTTCCCCATGGCCGGATGGGGCCCCGCCATCTTCAACGACGCGGTGGGCATCTCCATGAGGAACGAGTTCGACGACATGAACACGTGGAGCTGGTCGCACTTCGGTTGGAGCGACGCCTCGATATCCTACCTCCTCAATTGGAACGGTTCCGTGGGCACGGTCAAGACCTGGGACTCGTACGACCGCAGCGTGCAGAGGGACGTGGTGTTCTTCCACTTCCACTGATCGAAACCCATTCGGCAAGGGTCGGCAATTGATCGCCGACCCTTGTCAGGTGATTTCCCGACCGATCGAGACTGGAGCAGAGGGGACTTCCGTCGACGAATGGGTACAGGACCGGATCGTGTCGCCGTACCCTAATGGCGAGGTGTTCTTGGAAACTGCACGGAAGGTACGGGATATAAGCATTTTAAGTACTCTCCAAATACATCTTACGAAGGAGGAGGCTTCCCATTATGGAACCCACGATGGAGGAAAAACTGGAGGCATGCATACGGCTGTGCGAGGAAGGGGACCCGGAGATGTGCGCATTTCTGGGAAAGGAGTTCTATTTCGGCATAAACTTGCCACAGGATCTGGACCGCGCATTTCGTTATCTAACAGTCGCATCCGAGCACGGAGACGCCATTTCGCAGTTCACACTGGGGTTCATGTACTGGTCAGGCAGAGGGACCGAACCGGATCTCGACGAGGCGCACAGACTGTTCCTCCTAGCGGCCGAACAGGGAGTTCCGGAAGCGATGTACAACGTCGCGAAGATCCTTCTCTCGAAGGATTTCGAAAGGAACCGGGACGAGGCCGTCAGATGGTTGAGGCGTTCTGCGAACGCGGGATATGACACCGCCTACGACATGCTTTCCGATCTGGAAGACGACGAGGAATGAACCGCAGATCCGTTTGGATCTCGTCTCGGGATTCGATGCAATTAATGAGTTTCCGACAGCTATCCTAAAATTCGATCCGCCCCTGATGTCGTTTACAAGAGATTTGAGATCGACTTATCCCGGTAAGAGGTACGTTCCCATCCGGGGTTGCTGAAAACTACGATCCAGTACTGGCCCTGAGACCGTTCAGATCCCTGCTGGAACCTGCGGAGTCCCATATGTTTATATAGGCCCGCAAGGGGAAGGATCGTCCCAAGAGTCTAGTCCAGAACGAGGACCAGTTCCTGGTCGGTAGAGATACCAGGAAGATCCTGGCGATCAACAACTTCAGATTGCTGCCGATGAGCGCACAATCTTGAGGACATGATGGGAGCGGTGAATCGGTGCCCCAGGTTGAAATGTAAAGATGTCTTTGTGTTCGATAACGATATTAACATGTCTGCACACCAACCTGGAGTTGTCTGAGCTAGATTGATCGCACTCTCGGTCACCGACTCTTTCAAGGTTAAGGGGGAGGGGAGGTATTTTTTCAGCACAATCGGTGTCTGAGCCTGCCTATGCCTCCAAGGTTCTTCAGAGCCTTCTCGAGGGTGTCTTCGTTCTTTGCGAAGTGAAGGCGGGCGAGGTTGTTGACTGGCTCCTTGAAGAAGCTTGATCCAGGGACAGCTCCGACGCCCACGTAATGGGCCAGGTCCTCGCAGAATTTCTCGTCGCTGACATACCCGTACTCCGATATGTCGATGAGGACGTAGTATGCTCCCTGAGGGATGTTGTGCGATATCCCCGCCGCGTCCAAGCCATTCATGAATAGGTCCCTTTTCACGGTGTACTTTCTTTGAAGATCCTTGTAGTAGCTGTCGTCGAAGAGCAACCCGGGCACGAGCGCCTCCTGCAGAGGGGCTGGGGCCCCAACGGTGAGAAAATCGTGCACCTTCCTGACCGTGTCGATGATCTTGGCAGGACCGATAACGTATCCAAGTCTCCACCCGGTTATTGAATACGTCTTCGACAGAGACGATGTCGAAATGGTGCGT
>JAFVET010000077.1 GCA_017475875.1 Candidatus Methanomethylophilaceae archaeon | reverse complement strand
TTGAATTGATCCTTGAACTCGATCATATTAATGCATTACCGCAATTATTTAAAAAAAGAGCATCTTCAGAACCCGTTTTGTTGTTTTAAACGTACACGTTTAAATTGCTTTGTACAAACTTTTTTAAGCACTTGCATCCACATACCGATTTTTAAAGAAGAATTTATATAATAGCTATTTGCTGGATGAGAAATCCCGCCGAAGCGTGGATTTCGAACATGCTTCGTGTCCGGCTGTCGATGCGGCTGTATCTGCTACGCGATGATCACCGCGGCTGCAGGGCAATTCTTTATCGGAAGATGTCATCCACTCACGATTACTATGTCGAAGAAGATGGTCGTCATCAATGCGAGTCCCCGCAGGGGCTGGAACACCGACATGCTCGTGGACGAGGCAGCCAGGGGCGCCGCTTCTCAGGGTGCGGAGATCCAGAAGTTCGACCTCTACCGTCTCGATAAGTTCACGGGTTGCATCTCGTGCTTCGGGTGCAAGAGGGAGGGACACAAGGGAGAGTGCATATGCCGCGACGGGTTGAAGCCCGTACTCGACGCCATCCGCGAATCCGACGGGCTCATCGTCGGGGCTCCGAACTATTTCGGGGACCTCTGTGCGGAGTTCAAGCTGTTCTACGAAAGGCTGCTGTTCCAGTACCTGACCTACAGGACGGACAAGGCCAGTTGCAACGACCGCATCATCCCGGTCCTGCTGATCATGACCAGCAACGCCCCCGACACGCTCTACACCGACATGTTGTCGGTGTACAAGACCAACTTCGAGAGGTTCATCGGCCCCACTACTGTGTTCGTGAGCGGGGAGACCATGCAGGTAAACGACTACGGCAAGTTTGATTGGACCATGTTCGACGGGGAGGCGCGCAAGGCCCGGAGGGAGACGGTGTTCCCCAAGGAACTGGAATCCGTCCGCAGGCTCGGGTCCGAGATGGTCGGCCAGTGATTCCGACGCTGCGTCAATTATATAACCAACGACACATAGCCATCATTGGTTGCATATGACAGGGATATTCTCGTTCGTCAGGTTCTTCCACAGGAAGGAATGGGTGCTCACCTGTTTCGTGGTGGCCCTCATCATATGCAACGTGTGGCTGGACCTGGAGATACCCAGGTACATGGAGTCCCTGACCCTGATCATCACCACCGGCGGGACCACGGACGAGGTGATGGGCGAATCCGCCGGGATGTTCACATGCGCCGTCCTGAGCCTCATCGTGACATTGGTCATCAGCATCGTCGTGGGCTGGATCTCATCGTCCACGGCCAAGACTATAAGGGAGGTCCAGTTCGACCACATCCAGAGGTTCTCGCTCGCCGAGACGGAGAAGATCCCCTCGTACAGTCTCATCACCCGTTCCACCAACGACGTGAAACAGGTGCAGGATTTCATAGGGACCTCTCTGGAATCGTTGATCCGCGCTCCGGTCATCTCGATATGGGCGGTCGTCCGTATCGGCTCCGGGCACGAGACCTGGCTCGTGGCCACCGCCATATGCATCATCGCCATGGTGGTGCTGGTCGTGACGATCCTCCGTTTGGTCGCACCCTATTACAAACGTGTGCAGTCGTTGAACGACGCTCTGAACCATGTGACCATGGACGCCCTCGTCGGACAGAGGGTCATCAGGGCCTTCAACGCGCAGAGGGTCCAGAGGGGGAGGTTCGAGGACGCCAACGACAACCTCCTCGGCAACAACATAAAAGCCAACCATGTGATGGCCACCAACGTCCCGTTCAACGGTTTCATCCGCAACACCCTCACCATGCTCATCTACTGGCTAGGGGCGTTCATCATATCCGGCACGTCGGATCCGGGGGACCGGCTGGTACTGTTCTCGGAGATGATGGTCTACGCCACATACGCCACAATGGCGCTGAACGGGTTCCGCAGCCTCGTCCAGATATTCAACGTGTTCCCGAAGGCCAAGGTCTCGATGGAGCGCATATTCGAGGTTCTCGATACCGAGCCCTCCATCGTGGGAGGTTCCGTCGAGGACGGCAAGGTCAAGGGGTCCGTCTCGTTCGAGGACGTCAGCTTCCGTTATAAGGGATCGTCCACGGACACCATCAGCGGCGTTACGTTCCACGCCGATCCCGGGGAGACGGTCGCCGTCATCGGTGCCACGGGGTGCGGGAAGACGACGATGGTTAACCTGGTGCCGAGGTTCTACGACTGCATGTCGGGTTCCGTGAAGGTGGACGGCGTCGACGTGAGGGACTATGACCTAGACAGCCTCCGCGGGAGGATCGGGTACGTGTCCCAGAAGGCCACGATCCCCTCGGGGAGCGTCAGGGAGAACGTCAACTACGGCTCCACATCGGGATCACGTTCCGACGAAGACATCTGGTGCGCCCTCGACGTGGCATGCATCAAGGAATTCATCGAGAAGGAGGGCGGCCTGGACATCTCCCTGTCGGAGGAGGGCCGCAACATATCCGGCGGTCAGAAGCAGAGGGTGTCAATCGCGAGGGCCGTCTGCAAGGACCCGGAGATATACATCTTCGACGACTGCTTCTCCGCTCTGGACTTCCGTACCGACCTGGAGGTGAGGAGGAGGCTCAGGAACAAGACCAGGGACGCCACGGTTCTGCTCATAACCCAACGCATATCGACAGCACGTACCGCGGACAGGATCGTGGTGATGGACAGGGGCCGCGTCGTCGACACCGGGACGCATTCCCAGCTTCTGGAGAGGTGCCCGCTCTATCTCGAGATGGCCGAATCGCAAAGGACGGGTGATGAGCTGTGAGCAACCGCATCCCCATGATGTCCGGGAGCTACGTGATCAAGGGGGTCCGCAAGGACCGTCCCGAGTCGATGAAGGAGTCGTGGAAGTTCATCTTCGCACACATCAAGAGGTACAAGTGGCTCTTCCTCCTGGCCATGGTCATGGTCGCCGTGGAGTCCATCCTCACGGCGATAGCACCCGACTACATCGGGAAGATGACCGATCTGATAGACGTCGGACTCTTCAGCGGGGAGATAGACCTGGGAGCCGTCACCGGCAACGCGCTCATCGTCCTGTTCCTGTATCTGGCGGGAACGTTGGCGATGTACATGCGCAACTATTGGATGGCGGACATATCGCAGTACGTGGCCGGGGAGGTGAGGAAGGAGCTCTATTCCAAGATGGAGAACCTCCCGATGAAGTTCTTCGACACATGTCGCAAAGGCGACGTGATGAGCCGCTTCACCAACGACGCCGACATCATAGGCACGGCTCTGAACCGCAGCGTGGCCGTGTTCACCCACGGGATTATCCTGTTCGTGGTCTGCATATTCATGATGCTGTTCACCGACGTCGTCCTGGCGCTGGTGTCGATGTCCTCCGCGTTCGGAGGCATGGCGATCTCCTACGTTGTGGTGCAACGCACCCAGAAGTACTACCGTCGGCAGCAGAAGAACATCGGCGGCATGTACAGCATGATCTCCGAGATGTACTCGGCGCAGGACATCGTCCTGGCCTATTCGGCCACCGGTCAGAACAAGGAGAGGTTCGACGAGATCAACGAGTCCCTCAGGGCAAGCGGTTTCCGCTCGGAGGTCACCATGGGGCTCCTGCCCGCGGTCATGAAGTTCTTCGGGAACATCGGTTACGTCGCCGTATGCATCATCGGTTCCATGATGGTCATCGAGGGGCAGATAACGATCGGTGTGGTCGTGGCGTTCATCCTCTATGTGAAGATGTTCATGGGTCCGCTGGACATGATATCGAGCTCCCTGGGGAACCTCCAGGCGGCAGGGGCCGGCGCCGAACGCGTGAGGGATTTCCTGACCAACGAGGAGATGCCCGAGGACTTGAAGAGGAACGGTCCCGCAGAGGTCCGCGGCCACATAGAGTTCAGGGACGTCCAC
>JAFVET010000076.1 GCA_017475875.1 Candidatus Methanomethylophilaceae archaeon | reverse complement strand
GTAGAGCGAACCTCCCTCCGTGGCGCTGATCCACTGGGGCGGGCTGTTCCCGTTGTAGTACGCCTCGTATACGCCGTCGTCCGGAACGTATTCCGCCGGTGCCTTCCAGCGAAGGTCTCCCACGGGAGGCTTCCCGACGAACGGGATGCCTTTGTATGCGACCACGCCGTTCTTCCTTCTACCGACGAACGTGCCGTTGACGCATTTCACGGCGACGGATTCGTCGTAGTCGCCGCCAGAGATCTTCTTGTTCACGCCGTATTGCGCCATTATGCTCTTTTTCAGGCCATCCAAGGCTTTCCGCATCTCTTCATTCTCTCTCATGACCCTCGTACCCTTATCCGTTCGTTGCCGCATCGGGACGCCCCGTCCCGTACCCCTCCCTTCAGAAAGACGGGCGGTTCGCATTCCAGACACACTCGCCGAGTCGGACGTTCGTTCCTTTTCGGATCCGCTCCGGTCCGGATCGAGCTCGGCAGTTTCGTCTGATCCGTTCGGAAGTGGAGGGCGTTACTGGAAACTGAAAAGCGACATCTCTGTGAGTAGCATCCTGTCTACATAACAGTTATCGCGGTTTTGTCCACGACGGTGTTCATGGAGGAGGTTTGCCGGACTTCGATGGAAGATTCGGTGCTGCGTCATCCCTTCTGAAACGGTCCGCCCCATGCGCGGCCTCCGTCTAGCCACTATCCCGTCTCGCCTGGTCGGGTCGCCAGGAGACGTCTCGGGCACCCCGTTCCACGGACGTGCAAGTAAGTTTATATCGGAGATCGTAAGTAAAAAAGCAATTCCTGTCGGGGTCTGGATACTTGAAGAAATTGCTGATATATACCGTCACTGCTGGCAACGGGCACAACACCGTGGCCAAGACCATCAGGGACAGCCTGCTCGAGTATTATCCGAACGAGGTCGACGTCAAGATCATCGACATGTACGACGATTACTACTCCCCTATAAGGTAGACGATACTGGATCCGGCGTTCAGGTGGACGGTCAGGTACCTCCTCCCCGCCTTCAACTACTTCTACAGGTTGAAGGAGAACAACCGGCCCAAGAAGATCATAACCTGGGACATATGGTACATCTTCTGGGGCAAATACAAGAAGATCCTGGGGACCGTCGAGGAATACCAGCCGGATTACATACTCGGGGTGCACTTCTTCCCACCTATCATCCTAGGCGAGCTGAAGAAGCAGGGGAAGCTGTCCGTCCGGGTCGGTAACGTCCTTACGGATTATACCGTGTCCCCCTACATCGAGAAAGGGGTCGGCGTGGAGGATTTCCTCATCCCCGCATAGGAGGTCTCCGAGACGCTCCTCAGGATAGGGTTCAACGAGGGTCAGCTGCATTGCATGGGGTTCCCCTGCAAGGTGGACCCGGAGTTCCACGAGAGGGAACCGGGGAAGAGACTGACCATCATGATAATGTCCGGATCCGGCTCGTTCTCCGGCCTCGGGAAGAACATCAAGCAGTTCCTCAGAGCGGACCCAGACGTCGACGTGCACCTGGTCAACGGCAGGGACAGGCGGAAGAAGGCCGAGATGGACCGGATCATCAGAAGTTGCGATAACCGGAAGACGAGGGTGTTCAACCACGGCAACCTCGAGACCGCCGAGTACTCGAAGATCCTGAGGGAGTGCGACATAGTCGTGTCCAAATGCGGGGCCAACACCATAACAGAAGCCCTGAGCACGGGGAAGGTCGTCATAACCACCGACCGCTTGGCCGAGCAGGAACGTCAGAACGCCATCTTCTTCGGTAGGAAGGTCCCGGTGTTCATGATCGACAAGGAGCACACTCTGCTCGACATAATCAACGACAATCTGTTCGACGACGAGTTCTTCCACGATTACCTGCAGAAGGTCAGCGCGCTGTTCCCACCTGGTGTGAAGAAGGCCTATGCTGACTTCATATACGGAAGGTGCTGCGGCGACACCGGATCCCCCGGGAGCGGGCGCCGAAGGCGTTCAGATTTGTAACACGAACCCGACCGGTCCGTCGTTTCATTCACTGCCGTCTCCAGAATCGTCGACTTCCCCGTCCTCCTCCATCTTCCTGTTGAAGTAGCGCAGGGCGATGCCGAATAACGACAGCGAGAGTATCGGGGCCAGGGAAATGAGGGCTATGGCGCCGAAGGCGTTGTTCACCGCCTGATCGCCTCCGATGAACTCCGCGATTATCGCATACATCGACATTATGACTGCTACGGACATCGGACCGGTCGCGACGCCCCCGGCATCGTAGGCGACTCCGACCAGGCTGTCGTCCATGAAGAGCAGGAGCACCATTGCGAGCACGTACAATGCCAAAATGAGGTAGGACGACATCTCGCCTATGGACATCAGATACATCCCCGCCCCGACGAATAGGGACACCCCTGCTCCGACCACCACGATTATGGTGTTTTTCTTCAGATATCCTTTGGAAATCATCTCCACCTGGTTCCCGAGGATCTTCATGGCCGGTTCAGCGACGATGGCCAGGAAGCTCAGCAGCAGTCCGACGAACAGGATCCACATGTTGGCGTCGTTCTCTATCAGGTACACCCCGATCTGCTCCGAAAGGGGCATGAACCCGGAATACACCCCGGTGAGGAAGAGGACCATCCCGACGAGGGTGAAGAGGACGCTCCAGAACATCATGCGCAGGTCCTTCTTGGAGCAATGCAGGTAAAACTTCAGGAAAATCAGGAAGATCACGGACAGCGGTATGACCGAATACAGGGTGTCCGACGTCGCCGACATCAGCATCTCCTTGAAGAAGTCCAGGCCGACGGGATCGACGTGAGTCACCGGATCAGATATGTTGACCTCGGTCATGTCCGTGAGGTAGCCGTACAGCATCACGGTGATCAGCGGTCCGATGGACGCGATGCCGATCATCCCGAAGTTGTCGAGTTGGTTGTCCGTTTTGGATGCCACGAACCCTATCCCTATCCCCATCGCGATGAGGACGGGTATGGTTATGGGGCCCGTGGTCACTCCGCCGGAATCGAACGCGATGCCCATGATGAAGTCCGGAACCACCCATCCGAGAATGACGACCGCCGCGTAACTGACCAGCAGGACAATTTTGAGCGGTATGTGGAACAGCATGCGGAGGC
>JAFVET010000075.1 GCA_017475875.1 Candidatus Methanomethylophilaceae archaeon | reverse complement strand
GACCGGTCCCTCGCGGAGGACTTCGAGGACCGTACGGATCTTCGCGCCGGTGAGGCTGCGTGTTGAGTCGGCCTTCGGATCGCACCCTATCTGCATGACCTTGAGGCCGGATTCTGCCAACGCCTCGGAGATGTTGGAAGCCGTGGTGGACTTCCCAATTCCGCCCTTCCCGTAAATGGCAATCCTGCGCATCGCGCAGGCATGATTGTTATTATTAAAATACTATTTGTTAGTGTTACTGAATGCTATCGGCGATAGGCTTTATGTTAATGGCCGGTGGAGCCCATTTCTTTCTCGTCTAGTTCGGTGAATAACCGCCCTACGGTTACCGATTCCTTTGAAGATTCAGTGACACCCCAGGGTCACTGAATCTTCAAGACCTGACTCAGCGTGATTTGGTTTCGAGTCGGTTCCATGGCGGCGACGATGGATGCGGTCGTCGCCCGCAACCGCCTTAACGGTCTTGGTCTATGCGGACGTGGATGCAGCAGATCATCATCCATGTGGACATGGACGCCTTCTACGCCTCGGTGGAGGTCCGCGACGATCCTTCGTTGCGCGGGAAACCCGTGATAATAGGCGCCTTGCCGCACGAGAGGGGCGTGGTCTCCACGTGCAGCTACGAGGCCAGGGAGTACGGGGTCCATTCGGCAATGAACGTGAAGGAGGCTTACAGCCTCTGTCCGGACGGGATATTCCTCCACCCCAACTTCGACAAGTACAAGGCGGTCTCGCAGGAACTTCACAGGATCTGGGAGGAGAACTCGCTGGCGACGGAACCAATCGCCTTGGACGAGGCCTATCTCGATGTGACCGGCATGGCCGCCGACTTCGAAGAGGCCAGGACCATAGCCGTGAACATAAAGAACAGGATAGCGGAGGAACTCCGTCTGAGCTGTTCGGTGGGGGTAGCCTACTGCAAGATGGCCGCGAAGACCGCCAGCGAGGAGATGAAACCCGGTGGCTACTTCGAGATAAGGACTCCGCAGGATTTCATCAACCTGGTGATCGACCGCGACGTATCTGTCCTCCATTCGGTCGGGAAGCGCACCGCCGACAAGCTCCGCGAAATAGGCATAACCACGGTCCGCGACCTCATAGACAGGAAATACGAGGTCATGAGGCTCCTCGGGAGCCAGGGCGAGTATCTCGCCCAGGTGGCGATCGGCATCGACGACAGCAAGGTGGTGGCATACCGCCCCGAGGATGCGAAGTCCATCAGCCGCGAGCTGACGTTCCAGGAGGACGTGTACGACTACGGCTTCCTGGAGGACGTACTGCTGCTTCTGTCGCTGAGCGTGGAGGACAGGCAGAGGAGGTACGGCCTCCACGGGACGGGGATAGCCCTGAAGGTTACGTATTCCGACATGCGCAGCATAACCCGGTCGAAGACGGTCAGGACCCAGGCGGACGCGGCCGCTGTATACCAGGGTTCGGTGGAGATGCTGAGGACCGTTCGCAAGAGGCCGGTGAGGCTCATCGGGGCGGGTGTGTTCAACCTCTCCCACGGCAACTACCGGCAGACGACCCTCGACGAGGATTTCGACGTCGGGCCCGTATCCGTCAAGTCCACCGGACTCGACGACGCGATCGGGAGGCTTAGGGAGAGGTACGGCGACATACTCCCGGACGACCTGGTGCATCTGAACGAATACGGTTCGATGCACAGGCTGGTGGAGAACATGAGGATCCACCGCATGTACCGGTGACAGGGGAGTCACTTCGTTTTCGGCATGGATGATGGGCATGTGCCCATCTTCGGTGGTGGTCCGGGTCTTGAATAGAACATTCCGGTCACAGTTCGACGAGTTTCTGATTCTAAGTAAGGCCAGGTTTCATGTGGCCTGCCTAGCGGCTTTCCTAATTTGTTGATTGCTCACCATATTGGATGCATGCCACGGCGCATTCCTTTCAGTCTATGTACAAAAGCCTTTTTTATATGTTGGAAGAATGCTCCAATATGGATAGCAAGGCCTATATCGCGGTAGCGGTGGTGGCTATTCTGATCGTGGGGGGAGCGGCTGCTTTCCTCGTGATGAGTTCCAACAACGACAAAGGGACTCAAGACAACGGTCAGAACAACCAGCCCAGCACGCCTAGCACACCCAGCAACCCGAACACCCCGGAGGTCCAGAAGATCTCTAAGAAGATGTATCCAATCGATCCCACCAAGGGATGGTCCAGTTGGAATCCGATTTTGACCAACACTTCGTCGTCCAACATGACCGGAAGCGCCTATGTTCTGCAGGTGGCCGACTATTGGTACAACACGATATACGGGGAGAAGATGGATTATTCCAAATATTCCCTCAGCGACGTTCCCAAGAGCTTCCTCGCATACGAATCCCTGGTTTCCTATGATTCCCAGGGACGTCTCGTCGTTTCCAGCACCCTTGAGGACACAAGCAAGGTCTACACGCACAAGTCCGTCACGTTCGACGTACTCCCGGATTACATAATCTGTGCGGCGTCCTTCGCCTCCACCGTATACACCATCATGGCTACGGCCGCAGGGACCGATTACAAGGACTACGACGACAGCGTGGTCTCCGCGTTCTATGACAAGATCTACGCCGGAGACAGTGGTCTCGCCACCAAGTTCACGGTCCAATACGGCGTACCTTCCGACAAGTGGCACGGTGTCAAGATGGGATCGTGCACCAGCATTCTGAAGTACAAGGATCAGTACATGACCGTCCTCGGAGACATAAAGGACGAGGGCAAGACCGTTTGCTTCCTCGGGATGGCTTCCGTCGGGTCCGAGGCCGACCAATGGCTCTCGGAGCAGATGGGGACCTTCAACTCGCGCGACGTGCTCTTCAACGTCGCCGATCTCCCCGCGATCCTTGCGGGAATCGAGGCCATCAGCCACATCCTCGGATATGGGGACCAGGCGCAGAGCATCGTGGACAAGATCAGGCTCAACCTCTGGGCCATCAGCCAGGAGGCAGAGAAGAAGGAGTCCGCCTACGACTACGTGCGCTCGGTGTGTTACGTGAACGTCGGTGAGATCAAGGTGCGCGGAGCCAAGACCATCGCCCAGGAACTCATAGACCTGTTCCATATGCAGAACTGCGTTACCCACGACGGAAACAAGGAGGTGCAGGAGGAGGTAATCCTCGCCGCCCAGCCGGACATAATAGTCTATGTGTCCGAGTACCATCCTTCCGATACGGAGAATTTCGATCTGAAACAGGCGTTGCGTATCAAGGACGCATGAAACCGAGGGGGACCCTCCCCCCATCTTTTTAACTTGTGAGTTTTGAACCGATGGTCAGCCCCGTG
>JAFVET010000074.1 GCA_017475875.1 Candidatus Methanomethylophilaceae archaeon | reverse complement strand
GCTCCCCGGTGAACCGCGCACAATTTCCGGACCGGAGGTCGCGGCCCTCAGCGACGAGGAGCTCGCCGACGTCGCCGTCGAACGCAACATCTTCGGAAGGATGAAACCCGACGACAAGGCCAGGGTAATCGCGGCGCTCCAATCGAAGGGACGCTATGTGGCCATGGTGGGGAACGGTGTCAACGACGTCTCCGCCCTGAAACGTGCGCAGGTGGGCATCTCGTTGCAGAGCGGTTCCAACGCCTCGCGCGGTGTGTCCGACATGGTCTTGATCGACGACAGCTTCGGTGCCCTCCCCAAGGCCATCATCGAGGGGAAGAGGACCGTATCCGGACTGCGCAACATCCTGAAGCTGTACCTGACCAGGAACTTCACGTTGGTCGTGCTGTTCGCGGTCCTTTTCGTGTTCCTGGGATTCATCCCGATGAAACCCATCCAGAACACCTTCTACGCGTTCGTTTCCGTTTCCGTCATCGTGTTCTTCATGACGCTCTTCGCCAAACCGGACGATAACAAGGGGCCGATCCTGCCGGGGGTGCTGAGGTTCGTCATACCCGCTTCCATAGTGACCGGGGTCTTCGGTCTCCTCGTCTACGGTGCGACTTACATGCTCGTGGACAACGGTACCCTGGTCATCGATCTGGAACACATGGCTGACGTGGCCGGGAAGTCGGTGGAGAACATGCTACACGACCTTTCATGGAGCGGTTCGCCGTTCGAGGAGGTGTGCGCAAGATCTGCCATGGTTCTGTTCGTAACCATGGTCGGGGTGCTCAACCTGTTCCTGGTGTGCCCCCGTTGGAAGTTCCTGTCGTACGACGGTTCGGTCAACCGCAGCGTGATCCCGTTGGCCCTCGCCGCACTGATGATCGGCCTGGTATCGGCGATGTACCTCTACTTCCCGGTAATCGCCGTCAACCTGGTCGGTCTTGTCATATTCCCGGGATGGTTCTTCGGTGTACTGGCCGTTATGACCGTGGTGACGTTCTTCGTGATTCTCGGAATCCTCAAGACGAATATCCTGTCACCGTTGACCGAGATAACCGAGAGGCACTATCAGAACATGCTCGCCAAGGAGTATTCGGGAGAGAAGTTCGGACTTCGCAGGCGGTAATCCCCGTTCCGGTACATCGCGATCATGAGATGGGACGCCATGCGGGCGTCGGACAGGGCCCTGTGGTCCTGTTTCCCATCGATTCCGGCAGGGTCCCCCTCGGTGAGTTTGGAATAAGCGTAATCGAGTTTGGGGAAGCGGTAGTCCTGGCCGTTGATGAGGCTCGGGAGTTTGCACACGGCGGTGGCCGCCTTCATTATGTCGGTGCACTGTATGAACGTCCCTCTGAGGTCCCACGGTTCCTGGTAGAGGAATTTGCCCATGTCGTAGTCCACGTTGTACGATGTCACGAGGCGGCCTTTGAGGATGCGGCGCACGTCCTGGATGACCTTCATGGCGGGAGGCGCCTCGGCGACCATCTCCAAGGTCAGGTCCGTGTTCTGGAAGATCCATGCCTCCGAGAGGTAGTCGTCCCATTCGTCCACCTCGTATCCGAGGATCGACGAGTACAGGTCTTCGACCGTCCCGTCCTTGAGTGAGACCTCGCAGATCCCGATGTCGACCACAAGGTCCTTCGGCGCTCCGACCAATCCTGTGGTCTCGGTATCGAGAACGAGGATACCGTCCATCGCAATGTCGTCAAAGGAACCGAATTCGGGCATGTAAGCCCGATTCGGTTCATGTTATTCAATCCTTGTCGTAATCAGGCCCGTAGCGATTCGGCCAGCGCCCTGACGTCGTCGTAGGTCCTCCCTTCCACTATGGCACGGACGACCTGCTGCGTCTTCTCCGCGGGGAGTATGGTGTTCACCAGGTACACCTCGCACACCGAAAGCACCGATCTGAACATGTCCCCGCGCCTGTCGAACCTGTACCCGTCCCTGACGAGCTGGTGCGGGTTGCAGTAGTCGTTCTCGCGCAGGTAGGCGAGGGCGTCGTCCGCATCCATGCGGGTGACGACGTTCTGGTCGTTCCTGTCGCGTTTCAACAGTATGACGTATTGGAGCGAGGTCTCGGCGACCACGGAACCGGCACCCGTGATCCACCTGACGTTGCCTATCCCCCTTCCCTTGTTGTCGAATTCCACGAGATCAACGAGTTCGCGGTATTCCTCCCACACGTCCCCGATGTCCGCATCGATGTAGCAGTTCTTCTCCGAGCCGTGGGCCCTGGGTCTGGACGGTTCGCAGTCTATGAAGAACCAGTCGTCGGTGATCAGCCTGGAGTTAGGAATCCTCAGGAGACCCCAGGACTGGGTGGTCTTGCCGGTCTTCGACGGTGCGATGAGGGTGACCCCCCTGCCGTCGATGTCCAGCGCCGCACCATGTATCGAGAACACGTTCTCGTTGTCTTCCAATATGTTGCCGGCGACGCCGAGGGCGATGCTCTTGATCCATCCGTAGTAGTCGAAGTCGAAGAGGAAGAGGGTGCGTGTGGAGACGTGGTACTCCACGTGGAGCCCACTGCCGTCCTGCAGGCAGTAGAGGCGGGCATGGGGGCGGACCCTGTCCGACATCGAGTAGAAGTTGTCGTTCCACATCTCTATGTGGTTGCGGGATTCCGTGTAAAGTTCGACGCATATCCCGTTAATGTCGGCCTTGGACGAGTGAAGACGGTCATCCGACAGGTCTTTCATCAATTCGCGATATCTCTCATCACCGATCACCGTGACGTCGTAGGCCATGCTATCGGTCTGGTATCGTGCAGCCGATTAAAAACAGTGCGCATCGCCTGAATGCGGCATCCAAGCCGATCTGTACCCTTTGTCGCATCCATTATTTTTTGATGGCGCATAACCATAAAACCATACAGAGCCATTTCATTCATCAATTGAAAGGAGGCAACTCATGAACAGCAGGACATTGGTCGCGATCGTGGGTGTCGTCGCACTGGCAGCCATCGCGATAGGTGGGCTGTATTTCCTCGGATACGAGCCGGAATGGCCGGAGGACGACAGCGAGTACACCGCGAAGACCATAGACGCGTACATGTACAGTACCGACGAGAAGGACAAGAAGACGATAGACATCCGGTATTACGCGGATTCACCGAACGTCCCGTACGTCGACGTTTCCCAATATTACAAGTTGTTGCAGAAGGAATCGATTTCCGCAAGACACAAAGGCGACGGCGTATTCACGCTTGAAAACGAAAGGCACGGAGCGGGCTCAGCGACCCTGGACACCAACGTCCCCTCACTGACGAGCAAGGACTACTACTCTTTCACGGCTGTGACGGACGTGAACTACATCGACGATTCAGATACGTGGATACCCTTCGTCAAGGGCGTCTCAGACAAGGTGGTCAAGGCTTGCCAACCTGTGACGATAGACCTGTCCAAATACGGTATCAAGGTGCACCTGGACAAGGAGAACAGGAAGGTGTGGATGCCTTTCCAGACCGTGGCGGACATCTTCTCCGGATCTGCCAACTATTATGCGGAATACCTGCGCGACGCGGTCTATTTCACCGACATACGCACGGTGACCGAAAATGGACTCTACCTCAACGACGAGAAATACCTAAAGAGGCTCGTGGATTCGCTGTACATAGATACGGACCGCCCCGCCGATCTGGTCGAATACAACTACAACGAACTCTGTCTCCTGTTCGACAACTTCTACGGGAACCCGGGGAAGGGGGAGTTGTGCGCCCTGATAAAGGAACGCGGTCTCGACTACGCCCTCTCGCATCACGACGACACGGCCGGTCTTATCCGCGACTATCTGAAGTCCGCCGATTCGGCCGAGTACCTCTCGGGTCTCGAGTCGCTGTACAGCTATCTGTACGACGGCGGCCACACCAACACGTCGATATGGAGCACTTCCGTATTCGACACAATCCGCAAGAACGGGGACATCGGCTTCCTCGAGAGGGTCGCCGAGATGAAGTCCGCGCTCGAACCACCCACCCACCCCGACCGTTCAGCCGCCGTCAAAATCCTGAGAGAGCTCAGAGACGAGTCATGGGAGGGAATGGAGACGTTGGCGGAAGGGTTCAGATACTACGAACAGGGGGATACGGCCGTTTTCTCCTTCGACAGTTTCTCTTTGGATTTCGACGGTTGGGACAACTACACCAGTGACGGTTGGAAGTTGCCCAAGGACACCATCGGATGCCTGTACACGGCGCTCAAGAAGGCGGATTCCAACCCCGCCATCAAGAAGTTCGTGTTGGACCTCTCCACGAACGGGGGAGGATACGTCGCCGACGTGATGTTCATCAACTCCCTGCTCACCGGCAAGGACACCAATGAGTCCAGCGTGGACGTGTTGACGGAACAGACGGTGACGTCGGTGGTGGCGGCAGACGTCAACCTGGACGGCAAGTTCAACGACAAGGACCACGAGAAGCAGTTCCGTTTCGATTACGGCATCCTGACGAGCTCGTGCTCGTTCTCCAGCGGCAACATGCTGCCCGTCATCTCCCAGAGGGACGGGATCATGATACTGGGTCAGACCTCCGGTGGCGGATCCTGCTCGATCACGGTCGTGTCCTCGGCCGACGCCCTCCCCATCACGATGTCCTCGACCATCAAGAGCGTGGTCGGATACGGCGAGGAAGGCTACGACCAGAACACCGTGGAGTTCGGGGCCAAGCCAGACCATACGCTTGTCAAGGAGAACCCCGACGGCAGCTTCGATTATTCCGGGTTCTACGACATCGATGCAATAAGCCGGGCCATGTCCCAGTTCTACGCTTCGTGAAACCATTCCAGGGTGGGGAAAATCCCCACCTTCCCCCTTCCTGGCACATATCTCCGTATCCTTTATGGTGCAGTCATCGGTTTTTTAAACGATGTAGCAGATGACACCCTGACCCAGTTGGGTCTCGAAGTGATTCGGATGGGAAGAACCGCAGTAATTTATGCATCGGGTTTCACCAAAAATACGAAGAAACTGGCGGAGTACATGGCCAGGAAGACGGATGCCGACATCTTTAATCTGAAGGAGCAGACCGACATAGACCTCAAGGATTTCGACACGGTGGTCATCGGAACAGGCATTCATGCAGGCAACCCGTACAAGCCTGCCGTGGACTTCATCGAGAAGAACCGCGACGTGCTTTCTTCGAAGAAACTCAAGATTTTCGTGAGCTGCATGTATAACGGAGAGAAAGGTGACAGGCAGAAGGACGCCCTCGGAGAGACGTTCGGGTTCCCGGTGGCGGCCTACTTCAACAAGAAAGCCGAGAACATGAACGAGGAAGGTTTCCCGGCGGCTGTCGACGAGTTCATCGCAGACCTGTGATACCATGGATACGAACCTGCTGCTCATCGTGGTGGCCGTATACATCGTGCTGAACCTCATTGCCTTCGGCATGTTCGTATGGGACAAGAAGAAGGCCAAGAACGCCGAGTGGAGGACTCCTGAAAAGACGCTCCTGACCGCCGCCCTCTTCGGACCCTTCGGCGCCCTCGCCGGGATGAAGCTGGCCCATCACAAGACCAGGAAACTGAAGTTCAAGCTCGTTTACGTCTTCGTGGTGCTCCACATAGCGATCCTCGCCTACCTCGCGTACAGGATCTTCTGTTGAAAACATCGTTCTGTAAGACCGTAGATCTTGCGGACGTCCGTTTCCTCACCGGGATGGCCCAGCAGGACGACCCTGCTGTCCTCCCGTTCCTTTATGATCTCCATGCCGATGCGACCGCCGAGTTCCGATGAGAAGGAACGTATCTCCTGGAAAGACGGCATGCAGTCCATGGAAAGGCGCATGCGCGAACCTCCGACGAACACGTAACCCTTTGGTTCTACCAGGTTCGGATCGGCGATACGGTCGAGACGCGCGTAATCGTCGAGACCCGTCATGTTGTGACCTTTGACCAGCGTGTGCCGTATGACGGTCCTGGTATCCAGGGACGGGAGGAGCTCCAGCGTCCTCATGAGCCTCTGCCAGCCGTCGGGGATCTTGGGACGGCAGACCTTGCGGTAGACCTCCTCGTTAGGTGCCGCCACGGTGACGTACAGTTGCATGGGCAGCGTATCGAGCGATTCGAGGCGTTCCGGATAGGTTCCGTTCGTGACCATGAACGTGGTCATGTTCCTTCTGTGGCACAGTTCGATGAAATCGGACAGATACGGGTAGGTTATCGGTTCCCCCGCAAGGGAGATGGCGACCTGGTTGGGGTTGCAAGCCTCGTCGAACATCTTCCTGTCGCAGCGCGGGTCGCCCTTGAATCCGGAGATGAGTTTCCTCTGGTGGGCGATGAGCGCGTCGAGCATCTCCTCCGGTTCAGACCACTTGTCGATCTCGAAGTCGTGCTCCTGGACCCTCCAACAGAACGAGCACATGTGGCTGCACTCGTTGATTGCCGGCGTCATCTGCAGGCACCTGTGGCTCTGTATCCCGTAGAAGTCCTGCTTGTAGCAGTGTCTCTCGTGGAGCATGCTCTCCTTCATCCAATGGCAGAGCTTCACTGCGGCGTGGTCGTTGTGGAGGCGGTATTGCTGCTTTATCAGCAGTTCACGGTATTTCTCGTCCATGTGAACCTCGGAAATCGAAAAGGCTGCGTTGCACGAAGGTCTTCTTGGGTTCGGCGACCGCCACCGGTTCCTCTTGCTTCTGTTCAGGTTCGGGCGCCTTCACGACGGGATCGGGATCGCCTGCGTCGGAGGGTGTGCTCCTCTGTGACTGGAGCCTCCTCTCCTCAAGGGCTTCGTTGACCGATTTGAACAGCGCCTTCATCTCCTTAGAGTCCTTCTTCTCGTCGAGGATGAAACCCATCTCCTCCTCGTCGAAACCGAACTCCTGCACGAGGGCCTGTCTGATGGTCTCGTCGTTCTGGGCTATGGTCTTGAACGGTTGGAGGACGTCGAGCTCCACACGTTTCGTGGACGTGTGGAGGTTCACGGCAATTTTGTATACGACGGAGGCGCGGGTGGCGCGTACCGCCTTCGAACGCGACATCTTCATCAGATACGACGGGAAATGGAGACGGTCGCGCGAGTATTCCTCGGACATGCGGGACGAGGCGACGCCCATGGTCATCAGGTCCGAGGCATATGCCATGAAACGGTAGTACTGCCGACGGCGGACCCTTGACAGGAATATGTCCGCCTTCGAGATCTTCTCGTACCCGCGCATCAGATCCCCCTTGTTCCTGAACTCGTAGGGAAGGTTCTCGTCCACCCATATCATGATGTCCCCGGGTTCCGAATCGAGTTTGATGGCAAGCGTACGCGCTTTCGACGGCTCGTGTCCCCTGAATATGGCGGACATGAGCTCGTACATGTCGGAACGGTCGTCCCTCTTGGACAGTTCGGACGCCATCTCGGCGGTGACCGTGTCCTGCCCCAGGGCGAGCGACTGGAGGTTGCGCACGGCGGCCCTCATGTCCCCGTCCGCGTTCGCGGCTATCATCTCCATGGCCTCGGCCTCGACCTCCACTCCTTCCGATTCAGCGATGCGGTAGAGCGCCTTGGACACTGTGCTCTTGACAGGTCTCTTGAACGTCACTTGCAGGGTGGACGTCTTTATGACAGAGCTCTTCCTCACGAGTGCCTGGAAATCGTTGACGATCAGGATGACAGGCTGACGCGTCTCCTTAATCAGACGGTTGATGACCGGGAGCGCACCGCGGTCCTTGGTTCCGGAGAGGCTGTCCGCCTCGTCCAGGATTATGAGTTTGTGTCCTCCGGAAGAGGACGACATGAAGCTTCCGTCGCTCCCGAAGGTGTTGAACTTCGAACCGAGTATCGCGATCCTCTCGATCTCCGGCCCGGTACGCTGGTCGGACGCGTTCATCTCTACGGTGTCCCAACCCATCTCCCTCGCCAGTGCGAGGGCGGACGACGTCTTTCCAAGACCTGGTGTTCCGATGAGCACCATCGCCCTCAGGTCGGGAATCCCGCTGTTCCACGATTTGGCCCAGCTGCGCATGGTGTTTACCGCCGCAGGATTGCCTATGACGTCGTCCAACGTCTCGGGGCGGTATTTCTCTGTCCAATCGGTCATCTCATGCGCTCCATATAATGTCGAAAGATTCGATGTCGGTGCTATCGTGTACAGATACTTATGAGGTCGGTTCGATGTCTCGGCGACGTTAAAGCGTTAAAGTCATTTGGAGAATCTCGGGTCTTCGAGATACATGCGGTATATGCCGTCCGAGCATTCCACGTGGATGCTTTCGCCGTAGAGTTCCGAGATGTGGTCGTCGTCCAGGAGATCGCTCTTCTTCCCGTCGTATAGTATCTTTCCGTCCTTGACCATCACAACACG
>JAFVET010000073.1 GCA_017475875.1 Candidatus Methanomethylophilaceae archaeon | reverse complement strand
TGTCGGGAGGTTGGATACTTGTTCCAGCGGTTTATATAAGTCCGAGTTAGATATCGGGGTCGTACCATGCAATCCTTCCCCGAGGACCAGAGATTCGTTTACGTGAACAACAAGATGATGCGCCGCGGGCATACCACCGGGACGTGCGCCGCGGCAGCCGCGAAGGCTGCGGCCCTGGCCCTTCTGACGGGGAACACCGTGGATTGCGTCGACATAGTGACCCCGAAAGGCATCCCGCTGAAGCTTCCGGTGGAGGACATGGCCTTCGGAGACGGTTCGGTCAGGTGCGCGGTCCGCAAGGACGGCGGCGACGACATCGACGTCACACACGGGACCCTCATCTATTCGGAGGTGTCGCTCTCCGACTGCGGCATCCTCATCGACGGCGGCGTGGGCGTGGGGAGGGTCACCCGTAAGGGACTCGACCAGCCCCAGGCAACGCGGCCATCAACAAAGTTCCCAGGAGCATGATAAGGGAGGCCCTGGAGGACGTGGCGCACACGCTCTCGTATACTGGCGGCTTCAAGGTCACGGTCTCGGTCCCGGAGGGGATGAACCTGTCGTCGAAGACGTTCAACCCGCGTCTGGGCATAGAGGGGGGCATCTCGATCCTGGGCACCAGCGGCATAGTCGAGCCGATGAGCGAGGCGGCTCTCGTGAAGACGATAGTGGCGGAGATGGACATGAGGGCCGCGTCCGGCGTGGACGTCCTGCTCGTCGTCCCCGGGAACTACGGGAAGGAGTTCTCCGACCACCTGCCCGGGATAGACTCGGACTTCGCCATCAAATGTAGCAATTTCGTGGGGGAGATGTTGGACCACGCGGTCGAACTGAAGAAGGACGTCCTCCTGGTCTCCAATCTGGGGAAGATCGTCAAGGTCGCCGGCGGGATCATGAACACGCACTCCCGTAACGCGGACTGCAGGACGGAGATCCTCGCGGCGGCAGCGGCCAGGGCAGGGGCGGGCATAGAGTCGGTGAGGGGGATACTGGACTGCATCTCCACCGACGACGCGCTGGAGATAGTGGAGTCCGACGGGTTGCTGCGCCAGGTCTCCGAGATCATAGCCGAAAAGGTCGAATTCTACATCAACCACCGTACGGGGGGCGAGATCCGCGTAGCAGCGGTGATCTTCTCTTCGGTGTACGGTCTGCTTTCGAAGACGTCCCTGGCCGACGAGATGCTGGAGACGGTGAAGAGGGAATGCGCATGAAGATCAACGTCGTGGCCTTCTCGACGAACGGGTGCCGTACGGCGCTCCGTCTGCAGGAGGCTTTCAGGGAAGAGGACATACACTGCTACTGCAAGACCACATCCGACAACCTCGGTGTCGAGAGGATACCCGGTTCGACCAAGGAGTGGACGGGGAGGTCGTTCGCCGAGTGCGACGCACTGGTGTACATCGGGGCGATAGGGATCGCCGTCAGGTACATCGCTCCGTTCATCAAATCCAAGGACACCGATCCGGCCGTTGTCGCCATGGACGAGCACGGGGCGTTCACCGTGGCTCTGCTTTCAGGCCACATAGGCGGATGCAACGAGCTCACGCAGAGGATAGCCGACGCCCTCGGCTCCACGCCCGTGATAACCACTGCCACCGATATCAACGGAAAGTTCTCGGTTGACGTGTTCGCCACCAGGAACCTCCTACGCATCGGCAGCCTGAGGATCGCCAAGGACGTGTCCGCCAGGGTTCTCGACGGGCGTTTCGTGGGTTTCTGTTCCGAGATGCCCGTGGAGGGGAAGATGTCGGACGGACTGACCCCCGCCGACTCTGGGGAGTTCGGGGTATGCATATCCACAGATCCGGACCGCAAGCCGTTCGACGTCACCATGTCGCTCACGCCGATGGACGTTACGTTGGGGATCGGTTGCAGGAGGGACACAGACCCTCTGGCGATGAGGAACTTCGTCCACGAGACCCTGGACGGGTTGGGGATCTCTCCGAAGAGGGTGGGCGCCGTCGCCAGCGTCGACCTGAAGAAGGACGAACAGGCGATCCTGGAGCTGGCACGCCATCTCCGCGCCCCCGTGAGCTTCTACACCTCGGAGCAGCTGATGGCCATACCCGGCACGTTCTCCAGATCCGAGTTCGTCAAGAGCGTCACCGCGGTGGACTGCGTATGCGAGCGTTCGGCCATCGCATGCGGCGGAGAGGAGATCATCCTGCGGAAGACGGCGAGGGACGGCATGACCATATCCGTGGCGAAGCGCAAGGTCTCCCCGAGGTTCCTCCGATGACCAGGGTGCTTATATTCTCGGGTACGACCGAAGGCAGGAACCTGGCTGAGGACCTGGCATCGAGGGGTGTGGACATTACTGTCAGCGTGGCGACCGACTACGGAGCAGTGGTCATGGAGCCGCGTGAGAACCTCAAGGTCAGGGTCGGGAGCTGCGGAGGCGCCGAGGGCATAGCCGAGCTGATAGCAAGGGAAGGCTTCGGGATCGTGGTCGATGCCACCCACCCGTACGCCACGCGCATCACCGCCCACATAAGGGAGGGATGCGCGGCCGCGGGTTGCGAATATATCAGGCTGTTGCGCGGGAGGTCGTCGTCTTCGGAGGACGGCGACGTCATCGTCGTCGGCACGGTGGAGGAGGCCGTCGACTATTTGAAGGACAAGGAAGGCAGGATCCTGGCCGCCACGGGCGTGAAGGAGATAGACCTCTTCACCCGTATCCCCGACTACAGGGAGAGGGTCGTGGCACGCGTACTCTCCACGCTTCCATCCATGCAGAGGTGCGACGAACTGGGTTTCAGCGGGGCGAACCTTATCTGCGCCCAGGGGCCGTTCTCCGAGGAGATGAACTACGCCACGCTCCTGCAGACCGGTGCCAAATGGCTGGTCACGAAGGATTCCGGGACCGCAGGCGGGTTCGAGGAGAAGCACAGGGCCGCCAGGAGGGCCGGTGCGAAGGTCGTCATGGTGGCGAGGCCGCCTGACGACGGAAAAGGATACGAGGAGGTATTGGGGATGTTGGAGGACAGGTTGTCGTTGGAACACGGGGCGCCTTCGGGCGGTGCATTCGAGAAAGGTACGTTCACGTTGGTCGGTATAGGCATCGGAAGGGACAGCATGACCCTTCGCGCCGCCAGGGCTGTCGCGTCGGCGGACCTCCTCATAGGCGCTAAACGCATGCTCGAGGCGGTCGACGTCGCCGGCAGGGACACCCTGACCGAATACCGTTCAAAGGAGATCACGGAGTACCTGTCGGCCCACCCGGGTTACAGGAACGTCGTGTACCTGCTGTCGGGTGACGTCGGGTTCTTCAGCGGGGCCACGAAGATGTTGAAGGACGTGGACCAGGACAGGTTCGACGTTCGCGTGGAGTGCGGGATATCGTCGTCGGTCTACCTGTGCTCGAAGCTCGGCATCCCCTGGCAGGACGTCCGTCTGATCAGCGCCCACGGCCGTTACGCCAACGTGGTCGGGGCGGTCCGCACTTCGGAGCGCCTGTTCACCCTGTTGACCGGCGAGAGTTCTGTCCATTCCATCTGCAAGGACCTTATCGACTACGGTCTCGGCGGCGTGACCGTCACCATAGCCGAGGATATGGGCTACGAGACCGAGCGCATCGTATCCGGTACGCCCGAGGAGATGCTGGGCATGGGCTTCTCCGACCTGTGCGTCGGCCTAATAGAGAATCCGGGCTACGACCCGAGGAACCCCATATCGATCCCGGACGAGGAGTTCGTAAGGGGCGACGCCCCCATGACCAAGAGCGAGGTCAGGGCGCTGTCGGTGGCCAAGCTCAAGCTTTCCCATGATTCGGTGATCTACGACGTGGGTGCGGGCACCGGTTCCGTCTCCATAGAGATGGCGCTGTGCAGCCCGGACGGCATGGTTTACGCGGTCGAGAAGGAGGACGCCGCGGCGGAGCTGATCGATGTGAACAGGCACAAGTTCGCCACCCCCAACGTGGAGATAATCAAAGGACTCGCCCCCGAGGCCATGGAAGGCCTCCCTGCGCCGACGCACGCCTTCATCGGAGGTTCGTCCGGCAACCTGTTGGAGATAGTCAAGTCGCTGGTGGCCAAGAACCCCGACATTCGCATGGTGATCAATTCCGTCACGATCGAGACCATGGCCGAGACCATGGAGGTCATCCGTGCCCTGGGTCTGGTCGAGGAGGAGACGGTCTGCGTCAATGTCTCCAAGGCCCGCAAGGCCGGCAGGTACCACCTGATGACCGCGCAGAACCCGGTGTACATATCGGTGGTGAGGGGGAGATGAGCCTTCCCCGCGTCCTTATAGCGGCACAGTCCAGCGGCAGCGGGAAGACGCTGACCACATGCGCCATACTGCAGGCGCTGACGGACCGCGGCCTGAAGGTCGCGTCCTTCAAGTGCGGACCCGACTACATCGACCCGATGTTCCACAGCAAGGTGATCGGGACGAGGTCCAAGAACCTGGACTCTTTCTTCGTGGACGACGGTACGCTCAGGTACCTGTTCGCGAGGACCGCCTCGGAGTGCGACATATCGGTCATAGAGGGGGTCATGGGTTTCTACGACGGGATGGACCTGTCCTCGGACCGCTGCAGCTCCAACGACGTCTCCAGGAAGCTCGACGCACCGGTGGTTTTGTTGGTGAACGCCAAGGGGACCAGTCTGTCGTCTCTGGCCATACTCCGCGGGTTCCTCGATTTCCGCGAGAACAACATCAAGGCCGTGATCTTCAACCAGATGTCGGAGAAGGTCTTCCAGGCCGTCAGGCCCGAGGTGGAGGCGATGGGGGTTATCCCGCT
>JAFVET010000072.1 GCA_017475875.1 Candidatus Methanomethylophilaceae archaeon | reverse complement strand
GGGAACTGGTCGAGACCATCAAGGAGATGGATGCACCCTACAAGGCCATCTTCGGAGGAGCCCCGTGCAGCCAGGCCTGGTGCGACGAGATCGGGGCCGACGGCTATTCCGAGACCGCGAACGAGATCATCGGACTCGTCGACCGTCTGATGTCCTGAGGTGTAAAAAATGTCTGCAACACGTCCTCTAACAATCACTGACGTATACGAGCGCTTCGTAAAGGGAACGAAAGTCCCCGAGAGCGAGTGGGACAACACAATAATCCCCCAGAACATCTCGAGGCACAAGGAGAAGTACAACATCAAAATCGAGGAGAACTCCATCATCCCCGAGGACAAGGAGCTCATCAACAACATCTTCCAGGCTGGTCTGGAGATGCTCGTCGACACCGGCTTCTACTGCCAGGACCTCGGACGTGTCCTGAAGGTCACGGAGGAGGAGGTACTCGAGGGAGTGAAGAAGGCCCCGAAGAAGCTGATCCTCGGTGAGGGAAGGGACATCTGCAGGTTCTACCCCAGGCACGGGAACAGCCCGGTCAAGCCGATCATCCAGGGAGGACCTACCGGATCGCCCCTCTCTGAGGACATGTTCATGAAGATCATGCAGTCCTACGCCCAGGAAGGCATCGTGGACACCCTGGTCAACGGTGTCATGACCACCATCGAGGGCAAGCCTGCGAAATCGAAGACGCCCTACGAGATCCGTGCCACCATGGCCGAGCTCAGGGCCACCAAGGAAGCCCGCACCAGGGCCGGAAGGCCCGGGCTCGGTGTCTAGGGACCTGAGACCCCCCTGTCGGAGGCTGCCCGTCTCGTCGCGGACGCCCCGAACGCCGGTCACAGGATCACCGACCCCCACGAGTGCTCCCAGCTGAACGAGCTGAAGATCGACATGACCGGTCTCAACATGCTGTCCGGATGGACCGTGTCCGGAGACACCATCATGATCGAGCAGATGCCCATCCTCGGTGGATACACCGGAGGAGTGGAGGAGACCGCGATCTGTGACGTAGCCACCACCTTGGCGTCCTTCGCCCTGTTCAGCGGAAACTTCCACCTGGACGGACCCATCCACATCAGGTGGGGAACCACCATGGCCCGCGGAACCCTGCAGGTAGCAGCCCACGCCGCGGCGGCCATAGACGCCAACACCGATCTCCTGCTCGCCAACCAGTACTACCCGATCGCCGGACCCTGCACCGAGATGTGTCTCCTCGAGACCGCGGCCCAGGCCATGTCCGACACCGCCTCCGGAAGGGAGCTCCTCTCCGGATCCGCGGCCGCCAAGGGTGTCGTCGAGAACAAGACGACCGGTATGGAAGCCAGGATGATGGGTGAGGCTGCCGCGTGCACCGCGGGAATGAAGGTCGCAGACGTCAACGAGATACTCAACAAGCTCATCCCGATCTACGAGGCGCAGTACACCACCGCACCCGCCGGAAAGAGGTTCGAAGAGTGCTACGACGTCACTACCGTCAGGCCTACCAAGGAGTACCTCGAAGTGTACGACAAGGCCTGTGCGACACTTACCGACTTGGGCCTGGACATGAGCAGGTTCAACAACTCAGGAATCCGCGTGGACAACTGAGCAACCGACTTATCACCTCGAAACCGTTTCCAAACCATTTTCTCTCCCCCTTAAAAGGAGGAAAGGGGGAGAGCTCTGCCAAAACCTGTGAAGCCATTGCCACCCTTCCGGGAATCCCCGGAAGGGATTTTTTTTGTTCAGATATCGAAGAAGAACCAGGAGCTCATCTCGACGAAGTCCTTTCCGGCGAAACCGTGGTGGCCACGCAGGACCTTGGACGCGAACTCCTCCGCGTTCCTGCTTTCGGATGCGGTCTTCTTGAGGTCGCGGATGTAATCCATCTTCAGGAGCACGTCGTCAGTGCTCTCGGGGGAGTGGTGGGACGAGAGATATAGGTCGATGCCCCTGTCGAGGTACCCCTGCAACCTTTTCAGCTCCGCATCGGCGCCCTCCATCCCGAAGACTAGGGAGTGGCTGTCGTGCCCGAGCATGTGCATGTAGACGGCGTTGGCCTTCGGTATCACGATCTCGAAGGCCTCGGTGACAGGGATGACCTCGAAAAGGATACCGGCTATTTCGATCTCCCCTCCCTCGAAGACCTCGGTGCACTCAACCAGTTCCTCGTCGAACGGGAAGCCGTAGATCGAGGAGTAGTCCTCCACGAGCTGTGCCCCGACCCCTATCGTATTGTATTTCTGGGCGGACGGGGTCATTATGGTCCTGACTCCGGGAAGGAAACTGGCCCCCGGGCTGTGGTAGGCGACGAAACGTGCTACGGGTTACAGCCCGCTGTCCAGGATGTACTTGCTCAGTTCGTCGATGTTCTTCCTGAATCCGGGTTGCTCTATCAGGATGCATTTCCCGTCCCTGACTACCATTATGACGCGTGCGCCCGCTTCGTCCCTGCAGTCGTAGACCCTTATCTCGAGTCCGTTACGGCGGAAGGTCTCCACCGATCCGATGCCGAGCTCCTCTACAGTCGAGTCCATGACCCGTAGCGGTGGTCTATCCTGATAAAACTGTCCATTTGCGCATCCATGGTCACCCTTATCTACGAATAGCCTGATTCGATGCCACGATATCATGCCGAGCACATCGAAAGCCATACTCGTGGTCAGCTTCGGGACCAGTTACAACGACAACCGTGAGAAGACGATCGGGGCCATAGAGAGGTTGGCCGCCGAGAGGTTCCCCGACTGGGAGGTCAGGCGCGCGTTCACCAGCAAGATGATCATCAAGAAGCTCAAGACGAGGGACGGGGAGCACGTCGACTACGTGGACGAGGCCCTGGACCGCCTTTTGGCCGACGGGTACAAGGAGGTCGTTGTCCAGCCGACCCACGTGATGAACGGTATAGAGTACGAGTTCGTCAGGGACATCTCGATGGGATATTCGGACAGGTTCGATTCACTCGTGGTCGGCAAACCCCTCCTCACGTCCCCGGAAGACTACGATGTCGTCGTGGAAGCCCTCTCGAAAACCGTAATCAAGAAGGCTAAGACAGACCTCGGACCGGATTCGGCCGTGGTCCTCATGGGACACGGTACCGAACACTACTCCAACGCCACCTACAGCCAGCTCCAGCTCAAGTTGCTCTTGGCGGGATACGAGGATGTATTCGTGACGACCGTGGAGGGTTTCCCGGATTTCGAGGACACCATCTCCCTGATGGAGGGGCACGGCATCAAGGACGTCCTGGTCACGCCGTTCATGCTCGTGGCCGGGGACCACGCCAACACCGACATGGCCGGCGACGATGACGATTCCCTCAAGAACGTCCTTTCGTCGAAGGGATACCATGTGACGACGCTCATCATGGGACTCGGGGAGTGGAAGGAGTTCCAGGAGATGTTCATGTCACACATCGGCGACGCCGTCTCCGAGACGGAAAAGGAATGAACCAGATGAAGAAGGCCGGTCGTCCCAGACCCATGGAGGTCTGGAACGCCCACCTCTACTTCGACGACGGTTCGGGTGCAAAGAACCGCCCAGTGATCGTTCTGGAGAAGCGCGGCGACGCGTTCACGGTCCTGATGGTCACCACCCACGGGAGGAGCGCGGCCACCTATTTCAAACTGTTCGACCCCTACGAGGTCATGTTGGATCAGAGGTCCGTCGTCCGCACCGACCGTCTCTTCAAACTCAAGGAGGACGAGTTCAACTACAAGCTCGGCGACCTGTGCCCCGAGGACGTGGACATGATGACCATCGTCCTCGGCAAGCACAAAGGAACCAAAGCGTACAAGAAGAACGATTACCGAGGGGATTTTTAAGTAAGACTCACATTCGCGGGCATGGCCTCCACAAGGTTGATGTTGGCTGTGCTCGCGTTAGTCGCCATCGTAGGGATAGCCGCGGTCATCGTCATTGGAATGGACGGTAACCGTTCGCAGGAAGAACGTTCACAGGATGAGACTTCTGTCGATGGCGATTCCCGCACCATCGTCTATCATCTCGAGGGAGGAGAATTTGTCGGAGAAGTTGGAACCTCATACGTCCCTGGAACGTATCAGAATCTACCGACACCCGTCAAAGAAGGGAAGTTCTTCGAAGGATGGTACGTGGACGAGTCCCACGAGGAACCGCTCGGAGCCATTCTATCTACTCTCGACGAGGACCTCGAACTCTATGCGTCTTGGACCGACGACATCGTGGGGACCTACTTCACAATGTCGATCACCGGCAACAACATGATGTTGACCAACCGCTACTCGGGGACGGAGACCTGGGCCTATGTCGCGAAGGTCGACGGGGCGTACTACGTCAGCAACAGTTACGAGATCCGCAGCGGATGGTTCTTCAACCCGAGGGTCATCAGCGATACTGGCGGATATTGGACCGACGAATTTGAAGGTGACTTCCATTACATCGGAAACGAGACCATTCGTTTAGGATTCACGACGAAATACCGTTGCGAGGTCTGGGAGGATTCGTCTGGCGAGAGGCAGTGGATCTACCGCAGTCTGATTCCAATCAAGATTGTTGCACCGCTATCCGACGTGACGCTCACGTACACGTTGAGCAGATGGGGCGTAATGGACTATGACCAGAACTTCACGTTGGACGTCGTTGAGGATTACGACCTCGACGTCGAGGGCGAATTGGATACGACCATCGGAGGAACACTCACCCTGACCGCAAACGGGGACAGGTTCTACGGATGGTTCGAGGACGGTGAGCTGGTATCCACAGAGAGGACGTATGTTGTCCAGAGGGCGACTCCGGACAGGTTGTACGAGGCCCGTTCCACAGCCGATTACGTGACTTTGGACACCATGTCCATCGACACGGATGCCTATGGACTGACGGGTCGTGTGTTTTTAACTGCGGAGAACGGGGAAACGGAGGTGCTCACACCTACGACGGCGACCAAGTATGGTTATTTTGTGATAACAGATTCTTCGTCACCGGTCCGCAAACAGATACGCGTCTTCATCGACGTGCTGAAGCCCTTCACGGTCACATGGGAATACGGTGGAGAGACGTACACGTATACGGATCAGTTGCGCTACAGCGACGTGTATGCATATCTGTTGAGCGATTCGGCGAGTTACCGTACCGCCAACGGCGGTGACTACGGCAGGTTCTTCACCTTCGATGACACATACGTGAAGAACATCGTCACGTATC
>JAFVET010000010.1 GCA_017475875.1 Candidatus Methanomethylophilaceae archaeon | reverse complement strand
GAAACCGATGTTCTACGATCTTTCCGGACAGATAGCGATCGTTTTGCCCGTAGTGGTCCGCTATGCGGAGGTGTCGCGGTTGCATACGGTCGGGGTCCTGAGGCACATATGGGAAAACGGAGGGAGCACCATAGCCGGTATAGCGTCGGGCACGATGTTCGGGAGACCCACGGTCAGAAGGACGCTTTGCAGATTGGAGGATGAGGGATTGGTGTTCAGGATGGGTACGGGCTTGACCGAGCGTTTCTTCCTCTGCGACCGCAGGAAGGTATCGCTGTTGATCGGAGACATCCGTCGATTCCCATGGCGTCCGTGTTTCCATCCCTCGATATCACTTATTCTGACGGAGCGTAAGTGTTATAAGAAATTTAGGCATTCCTAAATATAGTCACAAGAGAGGTGACCTAGATTGAAGACAGCGATCGTATACAGTTCACAGACCGGCAACACCGAGATGATGGCCGAACAGATCCGCATGGGAGCAGAGGGGGCGGGAAGGGACGTCCTCTACAGCAACCTGGCGGACGGGTTCCCGGACAAGGCCGAGGTCCTTTCTTCGGACCTCATAATACTCGGGTCCCCAGCTATGGGATCGGAGGTCCTCGACGACGACATGGAGGATTTCTTCTCCTCGATGGAGGGGGACATCTCCGGCAAGAAGATAGCGATCTTCGGCTCCTACGACTGGGGCGACGGACAGTGGCTGAGGGATTGGTGCGACAGGATCGAGGGTGCAGGAGCGGTATGCGTGAACGGTGAGGGACTCAAGAACCATCTCGACGAGATCGAGGAGGATGCCTGCAGGGCGCTCGGCGCGACCCAGTGAAAAGATCATACCAAAGTCCGTACTATCCAAGATGTTTTTACCTCCCCGGCCTGGGCCGGGGAGGGTTGTTACAGGATTATGCGAGGACGTCGGACATCTCGTAGACGACGCCCTTCTTCTGGGACACGACCCACTTGGCGGCCATGACCGCCCCTCCGACGAAGATCTCCCTGGAGTGTGCCTGGTGGCGGATCTCTATGCGCTCGGAGTTGCCGATGAACATGACAGTGTGGTCCCCGACGATGTCCCCACCGCGGATCGCGTGTATGCCGATCTCCTTGCCGCGGGGGCAGACCCCTTCGCGACCGTAGACGAAGTCCTTGCCGCCCATCTCCTTGCTGATGATCTCGGCGGCGGTCTTGGCGGTTCCGCTGGGGGCGTCCTTCTTCTGGTTGTGGTGGGCCTCGATTATCTCAACGTCGTATTCGTCGCCGAGGTACGAGGCGGCGTTCTTGATGAGCTTGAAGAACACGCCGACCCCGATGGAATAGTTCGACGATATGACAGCGGCGACGTTGTTCCTGATGATGGCGTCGGTGATGGACGTCTTCTGCTCAGCGGACAGTCCGGTGGTCCCGATGATCAGGTTGACCCCGGCACCTGCGGCGATCGGTGCGTTGACGGCGGTCGCGGCCGCCACCGTGAAGTCGATGAGTACGTCGGTCTTGGAAGACTTGAGGACCTCCGCAAGGTTCTTCGGATCGGACACCGGGACTCCGAGAGCGCCGACTCCGACGACCTCCCCTATGTCCTTGCCTATGTTCACCAGGTCGAAAGCGGCGGAGACCTCCATGCCCTCGGTCGCCAGGATGCGGCGGATGATGAGGGTCCCCATCCTTCCGCATGCTCCCACGAGGGCGGCCCTCACTGCCATGAGGACGCCTCCTGCGAAGAGAGGTCAAACGCGGACGGTAGGTGACAGTTTCCGAACTCCATTGTATCGTACGCGGATATGCTTGACACTGATATAGTTTGACCGTCGGGAACGTTCATCCATCCGCATCCATACGTCGCCTTACATATATCCACGAGGCTATTACTGGACATGGTCGGTACATTGGAGGCCAAGGCCAGACTGGTCCTCGGAGGGGACGTCTCCCTTCCCGAGGGATTCGACGACCCGTTAATCGACCACCGCGACGGGAGGCCCTACTCGCTGGTGCTGTCGTTCGACGGTTGCATGGTCCGGAAGAGGATATCGCCGGACGGACAGTTCTCGCTCGTGGAGGAGGGTGGCGTCCTGTCGCTCGAGGATTCCGGTAAACCGTTCCTGGAGGACGTCGGGATCGTCCGCATGTTCGGTCATTCGCCCACCACGATCACCGTCTCGATAGCCAAGGGCGGAAAGGTGCTGTCCACGGAGGAGGCCCTCGCCATAGCCGATGGTTATTCGGAGATGGAACCGTTGAAGGGCGTCACGATCCACGGCGGGTCCCCCTGCACGATAGGACATTACGCGGAGGTGGTGAGGGCTTACCGCGAGAGGTATCCCGACCTTCCGATAGGCGTCGGTTCGGAGGACCTCGGTTCCGCGGCGATCCGCATCCTGAAGGACGCCGGGGCGACGAACATCAAGGTCACCGTCAAGGACCGTTCCAACCTTGTGGACCTGTGGGACAGGTTCGAGGATGCGGTGTCAGTCTTCGGCAGGGGCATGGTCGTCTGCACCATGTACATCGGCCAGTCCGCCACGGACGCGTCGCTCCTGGATGACGCGGAGAGGCTGTGCTCCATCGGAGTCATGCCCGACCTGAAGGTGAGGAAGACCGCCGAGGGCGGGAGGAAGGACGTCCCGTTGGACCGTTACATGGCGATATTGGAGAGGTCGAAGGAGTCGATGCGGCGCCACGGTCTCGACGGGTCCGGGTTCGACACCCTCTGCTATGGGTGCAGGCTCTGCACCGTCATACCGTTCAAGGATTTCCGAGGTCGGTGACCGGTCGGAGGGTAATCCGACATCCACACGTACAGGTCGTAGAATATGGGGAAGAGTCCCCTTCCCTTCCCGGTCAGGGAGTATTCCACACGGGGAGGGATCTCGTTGTATTGGGTCCTGGATACGAGTCCGTTCTCCTCCAGCTCCCTCAGCGCCGTGCTGAGCATCGATTTGGTTATGTTGGGAAGGCTCTTCTGGAGTTCGCCGAATCTGAAGGAATCCTTCTTGGAGAGCTGATACATGACCAGCATGCGCCATTTGCCGCCTATGGTCTGCGTGGCTTTGTACATCTCGCAGTCCTCGGAGACCTCCGTCTCACTCCGTGCCTGTTCCATGAACTCCTCGAAGGACAATCCGGGTTGCATCGATCCCATGGTAACTTTCACCGTACCAGGTAGTGAGTATAATACTACCAAGTATAAATCTTAGGAAAGGTATAAAAAAACTACCAATAAGACGAAAGGTGGTAGCATGGATTTCCTGGAACTCGCGAAGAACAGATATTCGGAACGTTACTTCGACCCCAAGCCTATAGGGCAGGGGAAGCTCGACCGCATCCTCGAGGCGGGGAGGGTCGCACCGACCGCATGCAACTACCAGCCCCAGAGGTTCTTCCTCATAAGGAGTGAGGGAGCCAGGGAGAAGCTGCGGACCGTCACACGCTTCCATTTCAATGCTCCGCTCGTGATCCTGGTGTGCTACGACCTCGGGACGGTGTGGACGAACCCCAACGACCGTCTCTACGATGCATACAACTCGGGGGAGCAGGACGCGAGCATCGCGGCGACCAGCATGATGTTCGCCGCGGAGGAACAGGGCATACACACACTGTGGATCAGGGGGTTCGACTCCAAGTCGGTCGTCGACGTCTTCGACCTTCCCGAAGGGACGGTTCCGGTGATGATGCTCGCTATGGGCTATCCCAGGGACGATGCGAAGCCGAGCGCATGGCACTTCATGAGGAACCCGATATCAGACTTCGTGATGGAGCTGTGACACCTTGCACTTTACCGAACCGGTCTATCGCAACCCCTATTGGCCTACGTATCCGCTTCTGCAGGTCACGCAGGGGTGCACGCACAACAGGTGCAGGTTCTGCTCGATGTACAAGGACGTCCCGTTCAGGATGCAGCCCATGGAGACGATCGAGGCTGATCTGCGGGAATTGTCCGCAACGGTTCCGCACGCCAGGACGATACAGTTGTTGAGCGCCAATCCGCTGGTGATGAGGTACGAGAAGCTGGTCCCGATATTGGAGGCCGTGAACCGTTATCTCCCTGATATGGAGCACATCTACGCCGCCACAAGGGTCACCGACATTTCGGACAAGAGCGTGGAGCAGTTGAGGCACCTGAGGGAGCTGGGCCTGAACGAGATCTCGTTGGGAGTCGAAAGCGCGGACGACTGGACCTTGGAACGCATCCGGAAGGGTTACCGTTCCGAAGACATATTGATGGAATGCCGCAAGCTGGAAGAGGCCGGGATAGAGTATTGGGTGACCTTCCTCAACGGGGTCGGGGGACGTTCGCATTGGAGGGAGCATGCGTTAACTTCGGCCGATGTGTTCAGCCAGCTGAATCCGAAGGTCGTCGGGACCGGTGGTCTGACCCTGTTCCCGGATACAGACTTGTATAGGGAGGCCGAAGAGGGCACCTTCGACCCGTTGGACGAGAAGGGCCTGATGGAGGAATTGCTCCTTTTCGTGGAGAACCTCGACCACGACGGGAGGTTCATAACCCATCACACCTCGAGCGTTGATCTCAACACACAGCATTTCAACCGTGACAAGGCCAGGATAGTGTCGTCTTTGAAGGCTGAAATCGATCACGGCGACATAGGTCGGATGTCTATGATAAGGTCCATGAAGCGCGGGTTGTGAATCCCATTCCCTTTTCGTGTTTCACCATAGCACGTGTTTGAAATCGTATATAATCGCTCGATTTGAGGATGAAGTCGACGAAAGT
>JAFVET010000002.1 GCA_017475875.1 Candidatus Methanomethylophilaceae archaeon | reverse complement strand
ATCATCGCTGTCGTCGCAGTCGTCATCGTGGCGGTCGCCGCGGTAGCGCTTTTCTACAAACCCGGCTCCGAAGAGAAGAGGGATCCTCTCGACGGTAGGCTCGAAGTTTACGGCAACGCCAACAACGACTACGTGGTCGACAACAAAGACCTTGAGATCGTGAAGAAGATAATCAACAAGGACGAGGGGTACACGCTCGCCAACTATCCCCTCGCCGACGCCATCGCCGACGGGGTGGTCGATCAGAAGGACGTGGACCAGATCACCAAGATAATCGACGGTACCGAAACGGGGGTCTGGCACCTCAACCACAGGGGAACCGATGTCGAACCCGCCTACACCTCGGTGCCGATAAAGTCCTGCATCGCGCTGTCATCCGCAGACATGCTCGTTACGCTCAAGGTCGCCGGTGTCGACGACCGTATAGCTGGAGTGTCTTCCACGAACTACATCAGCCCGATACTCTTCCCTGACTTGTACAAGAAGGGACTCGAGAAGATCGGTGCGAGCACCATGAAGATCGATACGGCCAAGGCCCTCGAACTCAAGAAGAACGACCCCTCGGTCACGGCCATCATCTGCCCGGACAACGCCGGTTACATCAAAGACAACGAGACGGAGCTCGCCAAGACGTTCGACATCGTCAGGCTCATCCCCGGATCCGGTACCACGGAGGATTTCGTATCCTGTGTGCTCACCGTCGGATTCCTCTTCGGAGAGAGCGAACAGGCCAACAAGGTCGTCGACTGGTACTCCGACCTCATGGACTCGATAGACAAGTCCATCGGCGACAAGGTCAGGGTCAAGGCCATGACCATGAACTCCGAGAAGAACGTCTGTACCGAGACCTCGCCGTACACCGGCGTCATCCTCGCCGCGGGCGCACAGTTCCCCTACGGCAACCTCGGACAGGACAAGGTCGCGATCTCCCGCTCGTTCGACAAGACCACCGACACGTGGCTCTACACCTACGACGAGGAATACCTCGCGCACAACGTCGTCATGCAGTACGACTTCGAGAACACGAAGGACACGTACTGGGCCAGGTCCGCCAACTACGACCAGACCAAGCCCTTCCAGGAACACAAGTACATCATGTTCGACGGCTCCATGCCGGTTCCAGTAAGGGTCGCCTACCTCGCCGAGCAGTTCTATCCGGACGAGATAAAGAAGGGATTCGGAGACGAGAAGCACCAGGAATTCATCGACCTGTTCTTCAAGGACATGAAGGACTACAAGGTCGCCGACCACCTGTTCGTCATGACCTCCTGAAACACCTACGGGGCCTCGGCCCCCTTTTTCATATGCAGCTATGACGGACGAACGCGAAGAGTTCAAAGAGGCGTACAGAAGCCACTCGCTCAGAAAGGTGTCCTTCATAGCGGTCTGCGCTTTCCTGACGTTCATCGTCGTGTGCTACGCATCCACGTTGACGGTGTTCGATGCCGGGATCCTCGATGTCATGGGCGTCGTCTGGGACCATCTCACGGGGGTCACCTACGAGCCGTACACGGAGCACTGGTATCAGGACTGCGAGGTGTGGAACCTCAGGATGCCCAACATACTCTTCGCCGTGATCGCCGGAATGGCCCTCGCCGTGGGAGGAGCCGTGATGCAGAGCGTCATGGACAACCCTCTGGCCGACCCATATCTTTCAGGGGTCTCCTCGGCCGCGTGCCTTGGTGTGGCCGTGGCCTTGATCATGGGATTCTCGGTCATGTCCGGGACCACGTCGCAGATCGGGATGATGGGCAACGCGTTCCTGTTCTCGCTGATACCTATAGCAATGATAGTCGTACTCAGCAGCTACAACCGGATCTCACCGGCCACGATAGTCCTCATCGGTGTGGCCCTGTCCTCCCTGTTCAACGCACTGGACACCCTGTTGCTCGCCCAGGCCAACGACGACACCCTGGCTACGGTCTACGACTGGCAGATCGGGTCGATTGCAAACCTCACCTGGGATTCCCTGCCTTTCGCGCTGACGGTCACCGTGGCATGCTCGGTGATTCTAGGTCTTCTCTCCCGCAGACTCAACCTGATGTCGCTGGGGGACAGGAGCGCGCAGAGCCTCGGACTCAACGTCATGCGCCTGAGGATCGGCAGCCTTCTGGTGATCTCGGTGATGACTGCGACCGTCATCTGCTATGCCGGGGTGATCGGGTTCCTAGGCCTGGTGTGCCCGCACATGATCCGTCTCGTGCTCGGCGCAGACAACCGCTTCGTCATACCCGCATCCGCGGCGCTCGGGGCGCTCGTCCTGGTCGGTGCGTATTCCGCTTCGCTCAGCATATCGATCGTCGGTTCCATCCCCGTGGGAGTGGTCATGTCGGCGATCGGTGCGCCGATCCTCCTGTTGCTCATCGTACGCAACCGCAAGGTGATATGGTGACCACACCCAAGGAAACCTACGTCCGCCACAACATCAGGAGCATCGTCTTCACCGTCGCGGTGGTGGTCGTTTGCCTGATCCTGATAGTGTTCTCGGTATCGATGGGGGATTACCCGATAGGTTTCTCAGAGGCGTACGGGATAATCGTCGACCACATCCTTGGAAATACGCCCGACACATACGAGGGACACCTGAAGGATTTCATCGTCTGTGACCTGAACATGGGCCATGTGCTGGGGGCGGTGCTCGTCGGTGCCGTGCTCTCCGTGGCGGGAGCCGCGATGCAGATGGTTTTGAGGAACCCTCTTGCAGACCCGTATTCCGTCGGCATCTCGTCGGGTGCTTCTTTCGGAGTCACGCTGTCCATAGTGGCCGGATTCACGATATTCCCGGTCGGAGGCCTGATCGCGGGACAGATCGTGAACGCCTTCGTGTTCTCCCTGATCCCCATGGCCGCCATACTGGCGATATCGGTCGTCAAAAGGACGTCCCCCACCATGACCATCCTCGTCGGGGTCTCCCTCATGTACCTGTTCTCGGCCGCGACCACCCTGATGAAGGTCACCGCCGAACCCAACAAGCTTGCGGAGGCCTACCGTTGGGCGATCGGTTCCCTGGGAACCATCCCCTGGGCGGACATGCCCTTCGTGATCGCGGCGGCGACGGTGTCGGTCGTATTCATGACGTACATGGCTGGACGCCTGAACATCCTCACCACCAACCGCAATCTGGTGCAGTCGCTGGGAATCAACCATTCCCGCACATCTGCCGCGGTCATGCTGGTCGCATCCCTGACCACGTCCACCGTGGTGTGCTTCACGGGCACCATCGGGTTCGTCGGACTGGTGGCCCCGCACCTCGCCCGGACGATCTCCGGATCGAACGCCCGTTACCTCATACCGTGTTCGGCCGCGATGGGGATGCTCATGTTGTTGGTATCGGACATAGTCGCACGCCTGGTGTCGCTGCCGGTGGGGGTCATCACGGCACTCATCGGGGCGCCCGTGTTCCTCTACTTCCTGATACGCAACAGGAAAACGTCCTGGAACTGGTGAATGGTGACGTTTGATCACACAATCTTGGAGTGGCTTTCGATGGAACAGATAAGGATAGTATATGTGGACGGTTCGCTGAACTCGGAGAAGACGGTGAGGGATGCGTGCGAAAGATACGGACGCGATACCGGGATACGTGTGGAGCCCGTGTTCTTCGACGTCACCTCCATCGATACAGACCCCCTAGTATACGCGGAACTCGTCGACGCCTGCAAGGGCGCGGACATAGTCCTGATACGTTTCCTCTACGCTCCCCAGAAGTTCGCGAGACTCGGGCGCATATTGGACCGCCTGAAGGATGTCAACATACTGGTCCACTGCCCCAACGCCGACCTGAGCGAGGCCTACAGGCCCATGTTCAAAGGAAACGACATGGAATGGAACCTGATGTACCTGCTCCTCGGGGACATAAAGAACGTGGACGAATACGAGGTCGTCAAGCATTGCACTAACATAGTCGGTCTTACCGACGAGGACATCCGTCTACCTGTGAGCGTGTGTTCGCAGGGGATTTACACCAAAGGAGAGTCGGATCCATCTGACATCCTCCCCGACGACCTCGGTTTGGACGAGACCCGCCCTACAATGGGCATACTCATACGCACCTACATGTTCCGTACCATCGGGATGGGGTGCGTCGACATGCTGGTGGACCATCTCCGTTCGTACGGACTCCAGACCCTGACGGTCATATTCCCAGGTGCATCGACTGTGACCGACGGCCCTTCCAACGCCAGGGAGGTGTTCTCGAGATACTTCATGAAAGACGGGAGGAGCAGAATCGATGCCGTGATCTGCATCTCCCCGTTCTCCCTTCTCGTCAGCGCCGGGTGCGACCTGGACGACGAAAGCAACTTCCTCAAGGGACTCACCGGGGTACCCGTGTTCCAAACCATGCTCGCGCAGGGAGGATATCTCGATTTCTCGGACATGAGGGCCGGGGCCGACAAGAAGACCGTGAGCAGCTTCACGGCCTGGGCCGAACTCGACGGACAGATAGACACCGTCCCAATCGGGGCGCTGACCCGCGACAAGGACAGGAACGCCGTGACCGTCCCCATCCCGGACAGGATAGACCACCTCGCCAGAACCGTCCGCAATTGGGTGTCCCTCCGTCGCAAGGACAACGCCGACAAGAAGGTCGCCATAATAACCTATCAGAAAATGGGGGATAACGGCCGCATAGGTTCGGCGGCGGGCTTGGACAGCGCAGAATCGATAGTGGCGATACTCCACAGACTGAAAACCGAGGGATACAGGGTCGAGAACATACCTCCGGACGGTCGCACCCTCCTTGACATCCTCATCTCCAGGGTGAACAACGATTTCGACGCATACGACGACGAAGAGGTCCGTATGACGAAAGCCGGCCTCGTCAATGAGAAAACATACTCCGAATGGTTCGAAGGGATACCGGAGTTCAACCGCAGGGACACGACCGAAAGATGGGGCGAACCCCCAGGTGACCTCTTCGTGACCGCCGGTTCCCTCGTCGTCCCTGGAACGTTCTTCGGCAACATCCTGGTCACGATGCAACCGCTGCGTTCCTGGGACGACCCCGACAGAATGTACCACGACCCCGTGCTGCCACCTCACCACCAGTACAACGCTTTCCACCTGTGGCTGAGGGAATCGTTCCATGCCGATGCCGTCATCCACCTCGGAACCCACGGCAACCTCGAATGGCTTCCCGGGAAGAACACCGGACTCTCGTCCAACTGCTACCCGGACATCGCACTGGACTGTCTCCCGAACATCTATCCGTACATAATCGACAACCCTGGCGAGGGGGTCCAGGCGAAGAGACGCTCGGAGGCGGTTCTCGATGGTTACAGCGCACCGACCATGGTCCGTTCGGAACTGAGCGGTGCGCTCGAAGAGCTCGACGGACTCACCAAGGAATACCTGGACCAGGGAACGACCTCTCCTGAACGCGACAGGACGATCCTACTGGATAAAATACGTCTGAAACTCATGGAGGAATCCATCGGTACCTCGCTCGGTATAGATTCGGAAGACCCGGAACTTCCGAACATGGTGGGAACGATAGCAGACAGACTGGAGGAGATAAGGGACACCCTGATGCCCTACGGCCTGCACGTCATGGGAAGGAACCCGGAAGGTCGTCAACTGGTGGATTCGGTCGTGTCCAGCCTGAGGGTCAAGGGAGATGCGGGGGACTCGTTGAGGGATGCGGTTGCGGACGCGTTCGGATTCGACCGCGAAAGGGACATCGAACCGATTGAAGAGAGATGCACATCCATCGTGCAAAGCCTGTACGATACGGGGTTCGAACCTGGGACCGTTCCAAACGTACCCGACCCCGACGGCAGGATAGGACGCATCTGCGATTATATCTGCACCAGGCTCGTCCCATCCATGCTCTCCACCGGGCGCGAACTCGACACGGTGGTCGACGCCCTTTCCGGGAAGTACATCGTTCCGGGCCCACCGGGAGCCGTTTCCCGTGGACAGACCAACGCACTGCCCACCGGCCGGAACACGTACGGCATCGATCCCGACGCCCTCCCCACCCGTACCGGATGGGAGAACGGCGTGCGCAACGCCGAGACTATGCTGGCCCGCTACACCGAGGAACACGGAGCCTACCCCAACACCATAGCATTCGTCATATTCGCAACGGATACGATGAAGAACAACGGCGAGGACCTGGCCTACATACTCTGGTTGATGGGTATCAGACCCACATGGCAGAGGAACGGCCACATAGGCTCACTCGAGCCGATTCCACTGGAGGAACTCAAACGTCCCCGCCTGGATGTCGTGGTGAGGATAACCGGACTGTTCAGAGACGTCTTCCCCAACCTGGTGGGCGTGGTCAACAGGGCGGTGGAGATCGCATCGTCACTGGACGAATCGGAGGAGGACAACTATCTACGGGCGAACCTGTCGAAGGAGATAGCAGAAAACATAGAATCGGGAATTCCTGAAGACGAAGCGGTGCGCCTAGCCAAAGTGAGAGTGCTAGGGGGACGTGCGGGAACGTACAGCGGAGGAATCATGAACGCCATCTACCAGAGAAACTGGGACGACGTCGACGACCTGGCACAGGTGTACAAGGTATGGGGAGGACGCGGCTTCACCGGTGACGGCGTCGAAGTCGAGATGGAGGAGGCCTTCGTGAGAAAACTCACCAGGGCCAATGTCGGAGTCAAGAACATGCCCGACCGCCAGATCGACGTTTTCACCGGGGACGACGTGTTTTCCTACCTCGGAGGCATAGCCGCGTTGACGAAATCGGAGACGGGCCGGGACCTGGAACTGCTGATAGGTGATACCGCCGACCCTTCCAGACCCAAAGTCCGTACGGCCACGGAGGAGTGCGGCCTGGTCATGCGCAGCAGGTTCCTCAACGAGAGGTACCTCGAAGGACTCGAGAAACACGGGTATCACGGAGCCACGGTCCTGGCCATAACCGCCGAATACATGATCGGGTGGGCGGCATCCTGCGGAGCGATGGAGGACTGGATGTTCAAAGAGTTCGCGGAGCACGTGGTGTTCGGCCGTTCGAGGGAGTGGATCGAGAGGGAGAACCCGTACTCCCTTCTGGAAATCGTCACATGTCTCATCGAATGTGTCGACAGGAAACTTTGGAACGCCGACGACGAGATGGTGGAACGCCTCAGGGACGTCTATCTTGAGGTGGAGGGATCCGTCGAAGAGAGCGACGACCGTCTCAGAAGAAGGGACACCTGACCGTTCACCTGTCGTAGAAGTCCTCTAGTCTCTCGTCGACTTCCAGAGCTATGTCCCTGAGCCGTTGTTTCACGTCATCGTCCGGATTCCAGAACGACCTCTCCATGGCCTCGGACAGATTCGAGAGGATATCCATCAACGCATCCGGGTTCTGGTCCTTCATCCACTGCAAGGTCTCCTCGTCGAACACGAACTTCTCGCAGTATTCGTCGTACATCCATTCGTCGAGGCTGTCCGAGGTCCCGTCCCAACCGATCATGAACTTCGAGATGTTGGCCAGGACTATCACACCGCTGTAACCATGCTCCTTCAACCCGTTGAGGAAACGTGGGTTGAGGACCTTCGAACGGAACACGAACCTGCATTCGTCGGCCAGGGACCTCGTCTTCGAACGGTCCGGATCCGAATCGTCCCCGATGACACTGTACAACGGATGGTCCCCGTAGGCCCTGACCAGTGCATTGAGGCCTCCGAGATACGTGTAGACGTCGTCGATGTCGAATATGTCCGTCTCACGGTCGGACATGTTCTTTATGGTGATCTCCGATTTCCTGAAACGACGGAGGAACTGCTCGGGCATGCGTCTGCCGTACAGGTCTTTTCCGTATGCGTAGCAACTCCAATTTATGTAGGCGTCGGCCAGGTCGGACGTCCCCTCCCATTTCCCGGAATCGATGAGCACATCCACTCCGACACCGTAATCCCCCGGAGGCGAACCGAACATCCTGATCTTGGCGGTACGACGGGCCTCGTCAGGTGGGATGCCCTTCTCGATGTCCTCCTCTATCTCCTTCCTGAGGTTGGAGGCCAGATAGTTCTCCTCGTCCGACTCGTCGAGGTCGCATACGAGGTCCACCGCATCGTCGATCAGGTCGATTATATTAGGAAAAGTGTCCCTGAACAGTCCGGTGATACGTATGGAGACGTCGAGCCTGGGCCTCTTCAGTTCCGACAACGGTACCACCTCCAGTCCGGTGACCGTATTGGATATCTCGGACCATATGGGACGCACACCCATCAGCCACAGGACGTACGCGATGTCGTCCCCGTTGGTCTTCATGTTGTCCGTGGCCCACATTATGAATCCTATGTCGTGCGGATACTTCCCATGGTCTTCGACGAAACGCGAGATCATCTGGTCCGCCATGCGACATCCCGACCTCCAGGAACTGCGCGTCGGCACTGCCTCCGGATCCAACGTGTAGAAGTTGCGACCTGTCGGTAGGATGTCTGCACCTCCGCGGGTAGGTGCACCGGAAGGCCCTGAAGGAACAAATTCGCCGGAGAATCCCCTCATCAGGTTACGCAGTTCGTCGGCGGTGCGGTCCAGATTGGGAGAAAGAACGTCGCGGATGTACCGCATGCAGACGTCCAAATCGTCGGAATGACCGAGACCGAATTCCGACCTCGTCTCATCCAACGTCCTCCCATCCACCATCGATGCCACGATGTCCCATGAGACGGAATCTATCTCGTCCGCTATCTCCGAGTTCAACCTCCCGTCCGGTCCCGTTCCGGAGGGATCGGTCATAATCTCATCCAATTCTACCCCGATGGATTCGGCATAGGCTTCGCGTATCGAAGGAACGCTCCCATTCCTCAACCTCATTATCGAATACGCCTCGTCCTTCTTGTGCGTACCTTCCGGGGGTTTCCCGAGGACGTGCAGGTTCGTACGGATGATGGAATCCTTCAATTCGAAGAGGTAGTCGTTGAGATCTTCCAACCGGTCACGGAGCGTCTCCAGATCCACATCGTCCGTCAATCCCATGTCGGTGAGCAGGGAATGCTCGTTGGCCGTCTCGCGTATGAGTTCCAAAAGCGAATCCTTCCTGTCCTGCGTGTATGATATCCTGTTCTTGAGATATTCTTGGACCAGACTTTCGAGCCTCGCGGTGTCGTCGTAGCTTCCAGCACGTCCCATGGCGGGACTCATGTGACCGATCACGACCGCCTCGGTCCTCCTTTTCGTCTGAATACCCTCTCCGGGGTCGTTGATGAGATACGGATAGAAATGAGGGAGCGCGTCCAAAGTCAGATCGGGATAACAGCTGCGCGACAACCCCACCGATTTACCGGGAAGCCACTCTATGGAACCGTGGGTACCCATGTGTACGACCGCATTGGCTTTGAAGTCGTACTGCAACCAGTGGTAATACTCTAGATACTGATGCGGAATCACGATGTGCGGGTCGTGCATGACCTTGTCAAGCTGCTCGAACATGGCTCTCGGGGGTTGATATCCCACGAAGACGTTCCCATAGAGCCTTCCTGGAATCACGATCTTGCCATCGGACACCTGCACAGTACCGGGTGGTTCACCCCAGTTCTCCCTCATTCCGTCACGATTGAACTCCGGAGCAGGGTCGTAGACGTCACGGCGGTACTTTTCCACCGACACCAATGCTTCCGCATGGTCTCTGATGAATGAATCCGAATCGTTCGTCAGATTGTTGGTCACACCTGCCATGAGGCTGTCGACGAGGTCGCGTCCGGTCATGGGACAGTCGTCGCCGAGGTCGTAGCCTTCATCATACATGTTTCTGAGAATGGCCGCCACCGATTCGGAGACGTCCAATCCACCTGCATGACCGATATCCCCAGAAGTTTCCATGCTCTGATACATCAATATGGCGATTCTGCGTTCGGAAGCCGGAGTGCGACGGAGCCTGACCCAGTTGTCAGTCATTCTGACGATGTGATCTATGCGTTCGGAGATCGGTGCGGTCTTACCGACACGGGATCCGTCCTTCATGGAGAATGGAACCGTGGTCATCTGCCCATCCACTTCCGGCCAGACGACCTGGGTGAACAATTCGGATTTTTCCATTCCTTTGACGTCTTCGGAGTATTCCGTATACTTCCTGACCGTCATCACATGTATCACAGGGACGTTGAGGGTATGGAGGAGATAGTTCTCCGAATCGGGAGTAGCCAATCCCGTACCTTCGGTCTTCGAATTGACCAACAACGAGAATCCCGAACACACGATGATGGCTTCGACGACGCATTCGCCGTCTTTGGTGAAAAATCCACATAGAACCTGCTCCGAACTACGGTAGAGGTCATGTCCCTTGCTGACCATGTTGGCGAAAAGTATGGGAATCGTGGAATAACCCCTGTTCTCGATGGCTTCAATGAGCGCATCAACCGAAGAAAGGTCCTGATAAAGCCATGATCCGGCATCGATCACTATCCCTATGAACGGTTTTCCCACATCACATTCGGAAATGTATTCATCTATATCGTTCCAAAGCCTTCCGGAATGGTATATCCCGGTGTTCTCCGATACCTCGGCGACAGGTGGTTCGATGTATGTTCCCTCGAAAACGGAAAACATCCAATCCAACACTTTCAGCTCGTTGCGTTCCCCTTTGTAATTGAAACACGAGACCAAGGCATCATATTCCTCTATGGAACGGGAAAACCTTCCACGGTACAGTTCCCTGATTTCGGCGTTACCGACATAGATGAAAACGATGGCACCGAGGCCTCCGATATATTCCAGGTAATCGTTGAAACGATGAAGTTTGTCCGGATCGGCCATACAACTTACAATGACAAAATCCGCGACTTTAGAATCGGTTTTGAGATCGCGATACAAAAGTGGAGAATCGTTGAGAGCGGAATAGTCGTATCCATGGAATTCCAAATCTTTCGACACCTCGTCGGCATGTCTCCTATAAAGGATGCCCAACGAATCGGAACCTATGGATTGTATACTGACGTAAACGACCTTCATACCGCGCTTCGTCCCATTACAAATCGAACCGGAAAGGATT
>JAFVET010000071.1 GCA_017475875.1 Candidatus Methanomethylophilaceae archaeon | reverse complement strand
TTCCGCCGATCTCGCCGCGCTTTACGACCTCGCGTCCCTTGGCGGGATGATCTGCGAATTCTACGAGTCAGGACCGGCGGGGGACAGCGTCAACGTCGCCGTGGTGAAGGACCAGACCGGAACGTACCTGGTCCTGTTGAACAGGACCGGTGAAGCCATCCCTGCGGGGGAATACGCCGTCGCCGTGAACTACCTGGCGTCCAATCCCCGGGACGGTTCCGCTTATGTGGAGGAGGACTTCGTCACCGGTACCGTCGATGGCCCCCAGGCAAACGGTACGTTCGTGCCTATCGACGTGTCCGTCTACAGCGACGTCGTCGCATACACGCCTATCTACTCCGTGGGGGAGACCTCATACAGGGGCCTTACGGCTTGCGTACAATCCTGACGTACTCCCCATCGGGACCTAATCAAACCTTTTCCTCCCCCTAGGGTCGAATAATTAGGTGTGGTCGCTCACACCCCCTTTTCTGAGAACAGTTACCACGACGGATTCTTTATTTCGGTTGGTCGGATATCGCTTGCAGCCCTACGTCCGGTAGGGTCATGCATCTGCGTATCCGCCATTCTGAATCACACTTCGGTCGATTCCTCCTTCCAACAATCCCTTTCCGACAAGGTAGGCATCGGAGTGCGGAATCCAGTATCACATGTGGCGAGCCCTGTAATCTATGACCTGGCAGCCGACCCCGTAGACTGTCATGACCGATTCCTCGGTTATGGTGTCTTAGGGTTTCCCAGTCTTGTAGATGACGCTCGGTTCTGACATCATCACTATCCTGTGAGCGTACCTGGCCGCGATGTTCAGGTCGTGGCTGATCATGACGATCTGCTTGTCCTGTCTGATGGCGATGCCTCTGAGAAGTTCGGCGATGTAGACCTGGTGGCGCACATCGAGGTTGGAAGTCGGCTCGTCCAGAACGATCACAGGGGTTTCCTGAACCAAACCCCTCGCCAAAGCGACCTTCTGGTGTTGTCCCGCCGACAGTTGGTTGAACGGGCGCATGGCGAATTCCTCGAGGTCGAGCAGTCTCATCACCCTATGTACCATGTCCAGGTCCGCGGAACAACCCCCCGTTCTGCCGGCGTTTCGACGGGGCAAGTTTTTCATCGGAGACCAACATCAGCCTCCCTGCCCATATCGCGGTGTTCAATCCGCATCGAACACGACAACGGCTAGGACCGATCATTTCGGCAGGTCTGCGCGGCACAGGCGGTGATGTCTGGGTCCGTCGGACTGGTCCTCGAGGTAGTCCTCCAGGAGGCTGTACGGGAAACCCGTCGCCCCCGCCCGCTGGTCTTCCGGCGGCGGCGTCATGTAGTCCCCGTAGTATTCCCTGAGCATCTTGTCCGCATTGCAAGGGAGGGGGATGGTCGTGTCCTCGAACCGATGGGGTACCGGTTCCCCGAGGTCTTTCCTCTCCCAGGAGTTCTCGCGTATCTCCACGGCCCTGAAACAGACGCGCGGGGTGTCCGGTACGGAGATCAGCCGGCTCATCTTGCGGGAGACGTTCATGACCGCGTAGAAGAATTCCTTGACGGCCTTGGAACCGTGGTCCCTTATGATTTTGTGCGAGAGCAGCTCGAATCCGATGAACGGGTACATCAGGGCTCTGCGGATCACTGACTCCGGGTAGTCCAGGAAGAGGAATATGTCGATGAACGACACGTTTTGGGACTTTATGTCCTCCACCATGTCGTCCGTCTTGACAACCACGTGCGGATGGCTGTCCGCGCTCGGCGCGTGATAATAGTATTTGTCCCTGTCGAGACCTTCTGAGAGGACCTTGTTCACCTCGTCCAGGTCGTCCGCGAATACGGCGATGTCGAGGTCGTCGTCCCAGGGGATGAATCCGCCGTGCCGTATGGCACCGATCGCGGTGCCGTATGCGGCATAGAACCTGATTCCGTTTTTCCCGAGGATTTCCGCGATGTCCTTGTAGGCCCCGAGAAGCGCGGCGTGGTTGCAGTTCATCGAACGGCTTTAACGCCTGCCCGTATCTATACGTTGGCCTATCGGACGGTAGTTTATTGCATCCAACCCCTTCCTGTAGAGGACGAGCAGGTGGTACAGCAGGACCAGCACCGCGACGCCCTTGAGGGCATCGGCCACCACGTAGGGTATCCATATGGATTCTGTGGACCAACCCATGCAGAGGACGGTAAGGAGGGATGCGGCCCCGAGGAACACCATGTAATGGAACAGTCTTCCGCGTTCCATGCCGAGCACGTCGCACGAGTGTACGAGCATCGGGTACAGGATGAACACCCACATGACGTACTGGGCGCAGAACACCTTGTTGAACGCCATGAACAGGGTCAGGACGATGGCGCACGCGAGGACGGTTAGCGAGAACGATTTTTCACGCTCGGGACGTGTGCGGACCATCGCCACCAGGAAGTGGGCGATGAACAGCAGCATCACCGCGAAGGTGAACGGCATGATGTACGGGGAGACGGCCTCGGCGACCGGCCCGAACAGGTCCCAGGACTCGTCCATTCCCACGTATACGAGGTCGGGGGCCACAAGTCCGACGATCATCAGCGGTACCGCGAACAGGGATTCGATCTCCACGCCCCTCCCAGAGTGCTGGGTGAGGTAGCTGAAGGCGGTCGACGGGTCGTTCAACAGGAACGGCAGCTCTATGATCACGCACACCGCGACGCAAACCGCCCCGTATTTGAAGAAGGACTTCCAGTTGCGGTCGGCCAGGAACGGGACGAGGAGGACAGGCAGCAGGAACACGGGGTAGATCTTGGTCATTATCCCGAGTGCCAGCAGGACGAAGGCCGGAAGGTACTTCCTGTCCTCGC
>JAFVET010000070.1 GCA_017475875.1 Candidatus Methanomethylophilaceae archaeon | reverse complement strand
TAGGTATGCTACGGAGGACTTCGAATCCCGCCTTGAAAGGTTCAGGTTTGCTTTTTGAAGATTCAGCGATCTCGGGAGTCACCGGGTTTTCAATATGAGTGGGGGATGACATGCCGATTCACCTTCTGGTTCTTCCTATGGAATGATGTCATGGTCCCAGCATGGTCACAGGTACCACGTACACCCCGTCATCCCTCAGATATGCCCTATTGGTGAGACCGCACACCACGCACATCGCACAGGGAACGGACTTCGCTTTATGCTTCTCCATCTTGTTCCTGAACTTGAGGAGCGACTCGGCACCCTCGTCTATCTTGTTGGCACCCAGTTTTATCTCTATCGCCGCGTAACTTCCATCCGGCATCTCGATTATCGAATCCACTTCGGTGCCGGAATCGTCCCTGTAATGGTATTGCCGGGCACCGAATGTGCGCGCGTATATGCTCAAGTCTCTCTCGCACATCGCCTCGAAAAAGAATCCATAGGTCTTCAGATCCCTCGTCAGCCTCTCTTTTCCGACATTGAGCGCCGCTATTCCCAAAGACGGGTCTGTGAAATGTCTCTTGACCCTCTTTCCGACCCTGATGCTGGACCTCAGATTGGGGTCGAACGCCGGCTGGTTGTCGATCAGGAACAACCTGTCCAATACGTCGAGGTAATCCGTGACCGTATCGTAGGATACCGGCGTATTCTCCGCAGATACCTTCTCATCCAGGATCAACGGCATATCGGGACCCATCGGCACCCCCGTATCGTTGTGTATCTTGGTGACATCGGCCAGAGTGGATTCGTTGCGTGCCAGGGATCTGACCGCCATCCAAAGGTTCGATTCCTTTCTATGCACACCGTCGAGTTCCGAAGCCTTCGTTACCACGGATTCCAGGTATCCCTTTACCGAATTGATCCTGTCCGCATACGGCAAACCGAGATTGCCGGGCCAACCCCCGGACATCGTCAGGTCTACAAGATGCTCCAGGTGCGTGCCGTGTCCTGCGAGTTCCGGAGCGCGGCCTTCGATTATATCCCTCAATGAAACATCTCCGGACGAATCCTCCGATTCGTACAGGGACATGGTCCTCATCCTGAGGTGCTTTATGCGTCCGGTTCCGCTATGCAGGGGTTTTCTCTCTTTGGGCGTGGAAGAACCTGTCAGGATGTACCTTCCCTTGCCAGGGTTGTGGTCGAGATCGGATCTCACAGCATCCCACAGTTTGGGTACCTCCTGCCACTCGTCGATCAGATGCGGTTCCTTGCCCTCCATGGCGAGACGAACGTTCATGTCCGCGAGTTCGCGGTTATCCTGCCCGTATTCATCGACGCTTCCTACCTCGAAGGAACTCTCGGATGCGTTCATACCGAGCCAGGTCTTGCCGCACCACATGGGGCCTTCGATGACCACACCCCCGAACGCCCTCAACTGTTCACCCAGCTCTTTTTCGATCAACCTGTGCTTATACCCTTCGGGTGCAAGTCCCATGATGTGTTGATTATTTAATAGTTTAAATACATTCCATAAATTTCGGACAATCCATTCCATAAATTTCGGACAATCCATTCCATAAATTTCGGACAATCCATTCCACACAGGTTTCCCTCACGAGGTGCCATAACGAAGGACTGTACCCGCAACGCCTCATTCCGATGGGACGGCTCTCCTTTTGCGGGAAACCTATGTCAATGATATTAGCCAATACCTGATGCACAATAGTGGAACATTATTGAAAGAACAACACGGACTTATAATCCATATACATAAGGATGTTAACGGATGTCACCATTGGGCAAGATGTTTCAAGCGATCAGTTACTGGATGGTCATTTGAACAAATTCGTTTCGATATCGTGATAGCATGGAAAAGCGCCAATTTTGGATTATGATTCTGGTAATGGGTGGGTTCCTCCTCCTAGCCGATGCATTGCTGTGTTTCATTGCCGGAGGGGTTGTTTCGAACCATGACCTCGGGGCTAGGCTAGATTTATTGGGGTTGGCCTTGTTGGTAGTTTTGCCGATATACGTCGTCGTGCTGACCGCAAAACTGCTGTCGACGAAAGAGTGAAACCCAAGGGCATCAAAAGAGCTGAGGTGGAGCCGGGGGCCGTTGGCTGACGAACTGTGGACGCTCGCGGCGGCCCGGCCCTTCTGGCGGAGCGCTGGTTGGGCACCATGGAGAACGTTTTCGGGCTCAACCGCCACCACAATCATGATCGCCAGTATGGTTTTGATTATATTGGATAATCGATTAGAATCGATTAGAATCGATTAAAGAATAGATACGATCCACTATGCCGGGTTTGAGAGTACATCCCAAAAATTGGGCATGGGTGTTCCAATCCGCATCGAGCACACACTGAGTCATGTGCCACCACCCGTCCCTAAAAGGGGCATCCGGTTATGGATGCTCCATGCATGTGGCGTTCGTGAACCGGAATCCAACGTGGTTCTGGGCAAACATTAAGAACGTCCCCAGCATAGGGGACCCCGATAGCATGAGGTATGGAATCCAGTCCGACCTGTACGTGCACACCCCCTCTAGGGTGGTGAACTACCGGCCATGAGCCGATCTTTAAAAAAAAACGAAAAGGATGTGAGATCAATGTGGGAGATGAAAGAGATCAGGGAACTGAAAGAGGGAAGGTACGTCAACGTCGACGACGAGCCTTGTAAGATCGTGAAGATCACAACCTCCAAGCCTGGAAAACACGGATCTGCAAAAGCGAACGTGGATGCGGTCAGCATTTTCACCGGTGCCAAGAAGTCAATCGTCGGACCTGTGAGCACCAAGGTGCAGGTGCCTATGATCGACAAGAGGAAGGGACAGGTCCTTTCCATCTCCGGGGACGAGGCCATGGTCATGGACCTCGAGACCTTCGAGCAGATCTCGATCCAGATCAACCCCGACCACGAGCAGCCCCTCGAAGAGGGCGGAGAGATCCTCTACCTCGTGGCCATGGGCAGATACAAGATCATGTGAGGTCTGGTAAGATCGCGTATGGCATAGGGTATGCGGGCGCTGAATCTGACTACGACAGTGCCGATGTGGTCATCTACGGCATACCCTACGACCATACTTCCTGCTTCAAGGCGGGAGCCAGGGAGGCGCCTACGGCGGTGAGGCGTGCTTCCTACAATTTTGAAGAGATACATTTCGAGCACGGTCTGGATCAACCGGAACTCCAGGTCTGCGATTACGGCAACTGCGACGACTACGTCCTTCCCGAGGACATGTTCGAAGAGGTCGACTTCTGCATGGGGCCGGCCATCCGTGACGGAAAGTTCACGATCGCCATCGGCGGGGAGCACACGGTCAACATCCCCATCGTCCGTAATTTCCGGAAGGACGACATCGCGTTGATCTCCATCGACGCCCACCTCGATTCTCGCGACGAGTATCTCGGGACCCCGAACAGCCACGCATGCATAACCCGCAGGGCCGCAGACCATCTCGGTCTGAACAACGTGTTCGTCCTCGGATGCAGGGCGATAGCCCGTGAGGAGCTCGATCGCGACGATCCCGTCCCGTTCATCAGCTCGTACGAGATAATGGACAAAGGCATCGATTGGGCGATAAAGAAAGCGCTCGAGAGCGTGAAGAACGAGCGCATCTACCTTACCGTCGACATAGACGGGATCGATCCGGCGTTCGCCCCCGGGACCGGTACCCCCGAACCGTTCGGCCTCATGCCGTACGACGTCAAGAAAGTCATAAACGCCGTCGGGGACAGGTTGGCCGGTTTCGATGTCGTCGAGGTATGTCCCCCCGCCGATCCTGCAGGCATAACCTCGATTCTGGCCGCCAGGTACATAAACGAGGTCATGGTGGTCCATGCCAAGAACCTCAGGAACTGATTCTCGGAGTCCCTTCCAGATATCTGCGGGCCTCTTCCACGTATTCCTGTGATCTGGCCTCGCATGTAGCTTCGTCTTTGGATTCCGTGAATATCCTGAACACCTGTTCCGATCCGGACGGCCTCAAGAGGACCCATCCCCCGTCTTCGAAGAACAGTTTCAACCCGTCGATGTCCTCCCTCCAGGTGTCGCCGGCCCTGGAACGGAAATGTTCGAGGAGAGGTGATTTCATGTTATCGGGACAATCGACGCTGACTTTCGATGTGTAATATTTGGGGAGGGCGGCGATCATGTCGGAGAGCGGTCCTCCGCGGACCACGCACTCGAGCATCCTGGCGCAGGCCATGGCTCCGTCGCGGCAATATTGGAATTCTGGGAATATCATCCCCCCGTTCTCCTCTCCTCCGAACACCGCGTCGTATTCCTGCATCTTCCTGGCGACGATCGGTGCCCCGACCTGGGTGTACCTCACGGAACCTCCGGAATCGACCACAACACCTTCCACGAGGGACGAGGTGTTCACCGGGACGACGATCCTTCCCGGTTTCTTCGCCAGTATGGAACGTGCCAGTATCGCTATGCACCGGTCCCCTGATACGTACATCCCCTCGCCAGTTACGAATATGCAACGGTCGCCGTCGCCGTCATGGGCGATACCGAGGTCCGCGCCGACGTCCCTGGTCATCCTCATCAGGTCGGACAGGTTCTCCTCCGTCGGTTCGCTGTCCCTGCCGGGGAACCTGCCTTGCGGGTCGCAGTTCAAGGTCACGGCCTTCACGCCCAACCTCTCGAGGAGGAGCGGGGTGGTATAGCAGGCCGCCCCGTTGGCGCAGTCGAGGCATACCTTCAGTCCCGCGGAGCGGATCGATTCCACATCCACGTTCCCCAAGATCCCGTCGAGGTAGTCGTCAATCGCGCCTTCGACCTCGATGAACCTCCCCATCTCCGGGAACGGGGCGTCAGGCAGTTCACGTCCGTACTGCTCCTCCACGCTCTCCTCTTCGAGGAGCGACATCTCGGTACCGTCGGACGATATGCATTTCATGCCGTTGTATTCGGGAGGGTTGTGGGAGGCGGTTATCATTATCCCGCCCTTGACGTCCTCGTGGTTCTTCACGTAGTACTGCAGGGCTGGTGTCGGTAGTACGCCGAGGAAGCGGACGTCGGAACCAGAGGATTGGATCCCGAACGAGACCGCATCGAGGAGCATCCTGGACGACACGCGCGTGTCCATGCCCACGGCCAGGGTGCCTCCGCAGACCTTGGCGACGGCCCTCCCGACCTGTGCGGCCATCTCTGGTGTGATTGTGGAGTTGACAACGCCACGAACACCGTTGGTGCCGAAAAGACGTCCCATGCGACCGCCCCACGACGATCAGGTCATGAGGTCCTTGATGTGGCCGCTCTTCGCGGCATCGCGGATCTCCATGGCGAGACGGCCACCGGTGCTGAGTCCCGGATAGATAAGGTCGGCATAGGGGGAGCCGGAGATGAACGGGTTGGTACCGGCGACTATCCTGGTGGATATCTCGAACACCTTGAACTGGAGCTTGTCGTTCACGACGGTCTCGAGGCAGAACGGGCCCCACATTCCGCCGAAGAGCTCGTAGGACTTGTTGACGACCCTCTCGGCCATGTCGAACGCCTTCGGGAGGAGGGACTCCCTTATCACCACGGCGGTGTTGCCGGTGACGACGAACGACGGGTAGAGGCCGTGTCTCCTCGATTCCTCTATGGAACCGAGCTTGTACATCTCGTCGATGTTGCTCTCGTCCCTGCGGTCGATGGACAGCAGCTCGAGGGTACCACCCTGTTCGCAACGGTAGCCGTCGGTCTTCAGCGGGTCGTAGAAGAAGTGGAGGTAGTACCTGGTACCCAGGCAGTATTCCTGTATCGTGTAAGGCTGGGTCTGGTCCACGGCCATCTTGAAGTCCGGATAGTCCCTGGCGATGAAGTATCCGCTTCCGCCTTTGGCTCCGTGGTATTTGACCATGACAGGCTCGCTGATGTCGCGAGCGTCGGTGATGAGTTTGGGCATGGGCACGCCGGCGGAGGTTATCCATTGCCTCTGCTTGTCCCTGTCGGATTCCCATCCGAGCACCGCGCGGTTCCCGTACGACGGGACGGCGTAGTCCCCGAAGCGGCGGGCGCCCATGTATTCGACGAACGACCCGTGGGGGATGAGGATCACGTTGCGGTCCAGAAGTTCGGGGATCCTCTCCTCCATGTCGTCGAAGTCCGAGTACTTGATGATGTCGTCGGGTTTCGCCAAGGGGAAGGCGTCGTAGTACTTCGTGCTGTGAGTGACCGTGAGGCCTAGGGTCTTGAAACCCATCTTCCTGGCTCCATGGAATATCTGAAGCGACGAATGGGAGCACAGGGTCGCGATAGTGAGGTTATCAAGGTCGTACCCGTCCAAAATCTCATCTATCCGTTTCTTCGGGACCATATCATATGATTGCTGTTACGGATATAAACATTACCTGGCTGGACGGCATGCCACGGACCGGGTGGGGTGCGTGCCGTTCCGATTAGAATGGAACCGGATCACAGCCATTCGCCGAGGTCCTCCAGCGGCAGGGAACGCGGAGATATGGAGAAACCATCGCTCAGCCACTCCCTGCTGTACGCGAAATAGCAAACGCCTGGGCCATGTCTGAGGCGACCCACCTCTTTCCCGTCGAACATCACACGGAGGTCCATCTCATCCCCTCAGGTCGTCCGCCGTCAGCATCGGGGCAGAAAAAAGAGCGTCCAACTGGTCGTCGCATCCGATCGCCATCGAGAGCATCCAAAGGCTGTCCATGGAAATCTTCCCGGTGCGTTCGAAGCGTTTTACCGTTCCGTAGGAGACGCCGCTCCTGTCCGACAATTGCACTTGGGTCAGGCCGGCCTTTTTACGATATGCCTTGAACCTCGAAGCCAGTTCGATCATCCTGTCATCCAGCGACTTCTCTTGGAAAATATCGCTCAGCTCAAGGTATGGTTTCATATATGTATAGATAATATTTTATCTATATATCGATATTTATCAAGTAATAGACAATATATTATCCATAAACGAGAGATGTTTCCTCTCGTCATTGTTCCATCGACAGTTTCACCAAACGTTTACTTGGTGCGCCTGTTCACCGACCCCTTAATTTGTTTTAAATACTGACAGTCATATCGATTTTCACCGCCACAGGACGGTGATAATTTGGAAAACGAAGACCTTACACCCCACATCGAAGAAATCAAAAGGGTGCTGAAAGACAAGATAACGGACGAACAGATCCATTCTGAACTGAACAAGTATCTGAACGAATACCATGTCGGCATCGAGCCGGCCAAGCGCGGGATCATACGCAAGTACGGCGGTGACGACACCCACAACTTCGGTTCCGCATCGATAGTCAAGAAGGTCGCGGAACTCACCGGTGCCGAGCAGAACGTCGATCTGCAGGTCAAAGCCGTTTTCGTCGACAACAAGACCATCTCCATCAGGGGAGAGAGCAAGCAGATCATATCCGGACTCATAGGGGACGAGACCGGTACGGTGTCGTTCACGGTGTGGGATCCGGGTAGCCTGGTCCTGACGAAAGGCGATAACTACACGTTCCGCAACTGTTACTGCAAGACGTTCAACGACAAGGTCCAGGTCAACGTCGGAAAGCGCGGACGCATAGAAGCCCTCATCGGGACCGAGATAGACGTCCCCAAGAGGGAGCTGGACCTTTCCGAGACCGTCGTCAAGATCAACGAGATCCGCGACGGCATGAACAGCATAACCCTGACCGCCAAGGTGGTCTCCTTCGAGGAACGCAGCATAACCGTAAGAGGCGAGCCCCGCACGGTATACTCAGGCATTTTAGCTGACGATACCGGGAGGATCCAGTATTCCGCCTGGAAGAACATAGACGTGAAGGAAGGGGACACCGTCTGCATAAAATACGCCTACACCAAGGCGTGGAGGGGCATCCCCCAGCTCAACATAGGGGACAGGTGCGAGGTCAGTCGCGTGGACTCCGACATGGAGATTGCCGACGTCGATTCCAGCAAGACCATCGCCGAGATGTGCGCGATCGGAGGCGGCCTCGACATAAGCATCGATGCCACCATCGTGGACCTGAGGACAGGCAGCGGTCTGATCAAGAGGTGCCCCACATGCAACCGTTCGATCCTGAACGGTACCTGCACGCTCCACGGGGCGGTGGAGGGGATAGACGACCTCCGCATGAAGATCGTCGTGGACGACGGTACCGGGGCGTTGGCGGCCATAATAAACAAGGCGGACACCGAAAAGATGGCCAAGATGCCGTTCCAGGAGGCGTTGGACCTCGCTGCCGCATACGGCAACGATTACGTCGAGAGGGAGATCGCGTCCAGGGTCCTGATGAAGCGCGTCAGGATGCGTGGCAACGTCGTGTCCGATGATTACGGACCGAGCATGATAGTGCGTTCCATCGACGAGCTCAAGACGGACGTGCGCGAAGAGGCGGAGGCCCTTCTCAAGGAGATGGAGGCGGTATTTTGAAGAACAGGGAGACGGCATGGCGCATATTCTCGAACGAACTGAACGCATCCGTCCTGGAGATACAGGCCACCGAGGAGAAGGGACCGAGCTATGTGGTCACGCCCCTGGGTGCCAAGGTGAACCGCGTCCTCATCGCAGGTACGTTGACCGAGAAGGAGAACGTCGGCGGGGAGGAGGAGGCCATGTGGAAGGGTCGGATACAGGACGTTTCCGGCAACTACTTCATCAGCGTGGGACGCTACCAGCAGGAGGCTTCCAGAGCTATCGCATCCATAGAGGTCCCTTGTTTCGTGGCCGCTACCGGCAGGGTGAAACTGTACACCAACCCCGAGACCGGCAAGACGTACATCACGGTCAGGCCCGAGCAGATAGTCAAGATCGACGAAGGTCTCAGGGACGCGTGGCTCCTCGAGACGGCCAAACAGACCTGGACCCGTCTCAACAATTTCAAGGCCGCCTCGCAGGATCCCGGCCTGAAGGCCGAGGACCTGGTGAAGAAGGGATCGAGTCCCGCCGAGGCCGAGGGGATAATCTACGCGTTGGAGCACAACGACGAGGTCCCGGATTCCATGACCTACATCAAGACCCTCCAGGCCGCTCTCAGGGTCCTCCTGCCGGACAGGGAGATCGATTTCGGTCTGCCCGAGGACGTCGCCAGCATGCCCGACGAGCCCGAAGTCACCGAATCCATGGACATACAGGACGGTCACGCATCGAAGCGCAGCTACGGTCAGCTCGAGGACATAATACTCGACATGCTCTCGGAACTGGACCGCGACGGCAAGGGTGCGCCCAGGGACGAGCTCGAGAGGAGGGCCGAGGCCGAAGGCATCAGCAGCATAGAGCTCGAGGAGATCTCGAACATCCTGATGGACAAGGGTCTGGTCTACGAACCCAACCTCAGATATCTGAAACGCATTTGAAAACGCGGGGGTCGCCCCCGCTTTATCTCTTGTTGTTGAAGGCGTACCTGCTTCCGCAAACCATCCAGTACGTCAGGAGCATGTACAGGAACGGGACGACCGTGTTTATGCAGGTGAAGAACGATATGCCTGCGGTCACTATCGCCATGATGTACGAGGTCCTCTTGACACACACCGCGGCGGTGGCGAGAGCGAATATGCCGGTCAGAGGGTAGAACCAGAGGAACGCGTCGGGCATGTCGGCCAAGCGGTTGGGACTGAGTCCGATCACTCCCAGGAACCAAGACACCATGCCGTTTCCATTGGACAGATCATCTATCAGCGGGCGGTCGAACAACAGGACGAACCCGACGATGGTGAAGAGTATTCCGTGAACCAACAGCAACGTGAGGACCAGTCTCATCCTCTTTTCGGACAGTTCCTTGAGGAACTCCTCGTTGACCACGATGCCGGGGTATTGGTAGTTCTGGTTCTGGGGTCCGGCAACATTCTCCGCTCCTTCCGGTATGTTGTCTACAGGTCTTCCGCATTCTGCGCAATATGTGGCACCGGGTGCCAGATAGTTTCCGCATGCGGGACAGAACGGTCTCTCTTCCATCGGCACTTGATAGGATTTCGCGATAAAAACATACGCACATCAGGGTATGGCGGGATACGGTGACCATCGGAAATCGGTGGTTGCAATCGTTTCGGAAAAAGGTGGGATGAAGGTTTCCCGTGCCCGGAACGGTCCCGGGCCCGGTGGATCGCGATCAGACGATCTTGGCTTCGAAGTCCTCGATCTCGTAGTTGATATCGGAGGGGTTTTTGAGCTCTACCCTGGCGATGAGGGTCTCCCTTGAGAGGAGCCAGTAGACGCAGGCGAGGGCACGCCTTCCCTTGTTGTTGGTGGGGATGACGAGGTCCACGTTACGGGTCTCGTTGTTGGCATCGCAGAGGGCGATGATGGGGATTCCGAGGTTGAGGGCCTCGTTGAGGGCCTGCTTGTCGGCGGCAGGGTCGGTGACGACGAGGATCTCGGGCTCGATGAAAGCGGGGTTGAGGGGGTTGGTGAGGGTACCGGGGACAAAACGGCCTGCGAAGACAGGCGATCCGATGATCCTGGAGAACTCCCTGGCGGGCTTCTGTCCGTACTGCCTCGCGGACACGATGAGGATCCTGCGGGGGTCGTAGCGGCTCAGGAAGGATGCGGCGGCCCTGATCCTCTCGTCGGTCTTCTTGACGTCGAGGACGTAGAGTCCGTCCTGCCTGACCTGGTAGATGAAGTCCTTCATGTCAGCGGATTTCTGCTGGGTACCGATGTGGACACCGGAAGTGAGGTAGGTGTCCTCATCGACCAGAAGGTCGGTGTTGGGGGCGACCATGGTCTCTTCTTCACTCATTTGAATCTCTCCTTAGTTCCTGACTACCGTGATCGGTATGACTCCTTTGTCGAACTCGAGCAAAGCTATGTCGATAGGGTCGAGCATGTTCTCGGGATAGTCCACAAGAACCGGGGCTCCGTACGATATCTGCAGAGCACGGGCACCGATGATCCTCGCCTTTTCGAACCTCGTGTACTTCATAGTGATCACAATCCGGATAGGCGGTCTATCTGGATGCCGTATTTAAAAGTTCTCAGTCCCTTATTTTTAATGTTAGTTGATTATCTAATAACGCACGCGCGCGTGCGCGTGAGATAGCAACAGGTATCTATCAAGACACGTTCCCCCGACCCATGGAAGACGAGATCAAGGTATGCGTCGCCGCTTTCTTCAGGAGCATAGGGAAGGATGCGACGACTACGGACGAGTTCGTGATGTCCTCATCGTTGGAGATGAAGTGGATGGCTCCATCCGATGCCAAGAGGCTCGTCTCGTATCTCAGGGAGAACGGTGCGATGGAGGAGAGGAACGGTTTCCTCCGTCCGACCTTCGACGTCTATTCCGTGGACCTCCCGATAACCTACAAACCTTCCGCTGAGCTCGTATCCAAACTGGGGAAGGCGCCCGCACCAGTTGCGAAGAGGCAGGAGGCCCCTAAGGAGGCGGCACCGAAGAGCATGTTCGAGACGCTCATGTCGGTCGCCGTCTCCAACGGGATGAAACCTCCGGAGTTCGTACAAGGCAGCAACAAAATCAACAGGAAGCTGGGAATCGACGCGAGCGTGGCATCATTGATAGTTTTAAGGGATGCGGGCGTCGACATAACCCCGTACGTCGACGCCGTCAGGAACGAGATTCTGGGTGTCAACCCTTCTTGATGAAGTCGGCGAGGGTCATCTTCCCACTGCCTCCTCCGGCACCGACCGTACCACCGGACTGGACGGATTCGGTCAGTTTGATGTCCAACGCCTTTTCGATCTTCTTGATCAGCTTGTCGTCGGGCACCAAGCTGTTGGATTCGATCTTGGATATCGTACCCTTCTTCTCCAGGATGGATGCCGCGAACTGTTCCTGGTCCATGCCCTTGGCCTCGCGGGCCGCCTTTATGACCGCACCGTAGTTGTCCACCAGTTCCGTACTCGAGGCACCGGCGTAGATGTCCTTGGACTTCATGCGCTTCTCGCGCTTCTGGAGCCTTTCCTCGATCACGGTGTGGGTGACAGGGGATCCGTTAGCGCCGGGGGCCCTGTAGTCCTCACCGAACTTGGCGCAGCCCGGGCAGACGTTGAGTTTCGAACCCTCGATGATGACGGTCCTGGTGTTCGGCACCGTCTTTCCGCACATCTCACAGATCATGCTTCCGTCTACTCAGAACGTAATTAAAAATTTGACGGAAACCGTTTCGCGACTGAAACATGTTTTCTATGAGCAGGTGCATCCGCAACCATGGTTTTCGACAGGTACGCGCACCTATCGCCATTGGTCGGGCCCGGTGCGGCTCTGCTTTTCGTCTCGATGTGGGTCTCGGCCGTCCTGTTCGACGGCGGATGGGCCCTCTGGGAGAACACCCTTTCAGACCTCGGTGTATCGGAGAACGGTGTGTCGCGTGCGCTGTTCAACTCCGCCTGCGTCATAAGCGGCGTATGCCTGTCGGTGTTCTCCGTATTCATGATAAATGTGGACGGCGGTTGGAAGGGCCGCACCTGGATGTTTTCGGCCGTAGGCGGCCTGTTCCTGTTGCTGGTCGGAGTCTTCACCAAAGACGAGATAGACATCCACACCGCCGTGGCGGTGACGTTCGGGGCCCTGTGCGCGTTCGGGATGATCCTCCATCTGATCTTCGACCTCTACGAACGCGATCCGGTGAAGTCGGCGCTGCTGCTTGTCCTGACGGCGGTCGTGATCGTATCGCTGATTCCAGGGAAGATAGCAGTCTCCGAACCGGTCATGGTCGTCTGTCTTCTGGTGTGGGTTACGTACACAGGGTTGGATGTTTACGTTAACCGTAACAAATCAAGATTATGACATAAAAAATAACAACTATTTTAAATTAGTAACAAGGGTACCAATCATGGAGCGCAAGACGTTGATAATTGTCGGCATCGCCGCCGTAGCTGTCGTGCTGATAGCCCTGGCCGCGGGGGTCGTGCTCAACAACCACGGGGACGACGGCCCCAAGGAACTGACCGTCACCGATTCCCGTACCCGCACCGTCACCGTCCCGGGCGATTTGGAACGCATTCTGCCGTTGAACAGC
>JAFVET010000069.1 GCA_017475875.1 Candidatus Methanomethylophilaceae archaeon | reverse complement strand
GGAGTTGACTTTGGAAGAGGTCAAGAAAATGGCCGGCGACGGGGACCCGAACGGCCTTTGCGCACTTGCGAAAGCGTATCTGTACGGTTGGGGCGTGGATGAAGACAGGGATCTCGGCATATCGTATCTGGGCAAAGCCGTCGATGCCGGACATTCCGAGGCCAAAACGATCATGGTGTCCATGTTCCTCAACCACGAATACGACGGCATCACCGCGGAGAGGGCGTCCCAACTCGCAAGGGAAGCGGCGGAGGACGGTATATCCGATGCCCAACTGTTCGCGGGTCTCGCCTACATGGACGGCATAGGTGTGCCTGAAGACGTCCAGACGGCCGCCAAATACTTCAGGATGGCTGCCAACCAGGGCAATTCCGAGGCCAGGGCCAACCTCGCATACCTGTACATGAACGGCATAGGCGTCCCGAAGGACGAGGCCAAAGCGTTCAAGATGTTCCGCACCGCCGCCAAGGCGGGGAACGTCAACGCATGTTTCCACATGGGTGTGTGCTACGAGTTCGGGGTAGGTGCCAAGGAAGACCTCAAGCAAGCGTTGGAATGGTACCGCAAGGCCTCTGACATGGACGACGCACTGGCCATGGAGCGCATCGGTTACCTGTATCTGAAAGGCGTCGAAGGGGCTGCCGAACCGGAGACTGCCTTCGAGTGGCTGATCCAATCCGCCAACATGGGGGTCCCGTCGGCGATGATGGCCGTAGGGGACATGTACCTGACCGGTAACGGTGTGGAGAAAAACGAAGAGGAAGCCGTGAAGTGGGTCAAGATGGCATCGACCGCCGGTGTGGAAGAAGCCGATGAATTCCTGGCGAAGTACGACTCATCTCCCCACGGCACCCTCCGATCCCGACGGTTCCATATACTGTTGGACCAGGTCGAGCAGGGTGCTCATGCGCTGCTTCGACACGATGCCGTAGAGCGAGTTCTTCCCGACCTGTTCCACCATTACCAGCCCCGCATCCTTCAGCACGCGAAGGTTGTGTGACGTGAGGGAATGGGAAAGTCCTGAAAAGCTGGAGATCTGCTGCACGGTCATGCTTCCAGACATGAGCAGGTGCACGATCTTCATACGGTTGGCATCGGCCAGGGCCTTGAGGACCTGCACCTGGTGGTCGAACTCCGGATTGTCGGAGACGGGTGAATCCTCCGGATCACTGAATATGGGGACGAAGCGTTTGTCCATCTCCTCGTCGGAATGGTCCTCGTCGGGATTCTTGGCGAAGACGACGAACGAACTCGGGATGGCCATCGGTCCCGCATCGGTCAGGATGGAGTAGGGTTCGCGATCCAGCGACTTCACGTTTATGTCGGTCATGCCGATGCCTATCAGCGTGGAGACGTCCCAGGCTGGCCTCCTGACCCTGCTCAATGGAAGATCGTATGAAATGTCGCGGATGATGTTGAAATCGACGTTGTCGGTGTTGGTGCGGTAGTGGAGACCCGCGTCCGAACCGTTCTTCTTGTCCAGGAACTCCCTGCGTTTGCGGTAGTCCTCGTCGTAGAGGTCGAGGTAGTAGTTGCCGTCGATGATGACTATCGAACCCCCGGGACGGAGGAGCTGCTTCCAATTCGACAGGGCGAGCTCCGGTTTTATGAGGTTCCAGACCGCGTTCCTGGCAACCACCATGTCGTACGTTCCCTTCTCGAGTTCCGGGCGCGTTATGTCGCCTTGAATGAAATCTATGCTGACCCCACACTTGTCAGCGTTCTCCTTCGCCCTGCTGAGCATTTCCGGACAGAAATCGACGGCGTGGACATGATGGCCAAGGCGGGCCAGGCTGATCGCGGAAAGTCCCGCCCCGCAGCCCATGTCGGCGATCAGGAGCTTTCTGGAGACCATGAGGTTGCGCGCTATCATGCGGAGGATGCGGGCTCGTCGTTGTCCACGTTCTCGAGAGTCGCACGGCTGTAACCGTTCGCACGGAGGTTCCAATAATCGACGATCCTCTGCTTCAGACCTTCCTCCGATTCAGAGGTCGTCCTTTCAGCAGACGGTTCTGAATCCAACTGTATCATGTAGCTACTATGGACATTTACTGATAATACTTTTTCCATGACAGACGATTGAAAGGTCATACAACTATTTATGATAATCAAAAAACGGAAATGTAATATAAACGCAACCATAACATCCAATTGTATGAACGAAATTTCATACGTTTTTATTCGAATCTGATAAGGTTTTATTCTCAATCGTTAAACAACGGTCAAT
>JAFVET010000068.1 GCA_017475875.1 Candidatus Methanomethylophilaceae archaeon | reverse complement strand
TTGCGAGGGATTGACGATATCTGTGTTCATCGACACGCTTGTGCTTACGATGAACGAGGAACCGAGACCGGTGAGGGCACGGCAGACGATCAGGAACCAGAACCCGGGTGCGAAGAACCCGAGGATGCAGGAAGCCAGGACTATCGCCAATCCGGTGATGAACATCCTCTTCTTCCCGAGTATGTCGCTTATCTTCGCGGCGGGGACCATGAAGATCACGGACGAGAGGAGGAAGGCCGTGTTCACGTACGCTAGATTGTGAGACCCCTGGCCGAACTCGTCCCCTATCCCCACGAGGGACAGGTTCATCATCGTGCTCATCAGAGGCGTTACGAACGCGGCGACGCAACAGGCGACTATTACTTTCCTGACATCGGATTCCATGTGCGACGGCACGATTACCGCCCATCATAGAAAAGGATAGCGAACCGTCACAGGTCGCGGTCCGCGTCGTGATCTGCGGACACGTCGCCGGCCTGACCGGCCGATGGGATCCCGATGTCGGAGAACTCGCCCCTCATGCCTCTCGAGTTGAACGCGAGAAGAGCGACGGAACCGCGCGGGTCGGTACCGAAACAACCCGTGATCATACCCACGGACGTCATGCAGGGCCACCAGAGGATGGGGTCGAACTCGTCGGAGAACCATCCGTCGGTACCGTGGAAAGGAACCGACTCCATCGTCATGAACGGCTCGCCGACGATCTTGCGGTCGGGATAGAGGACGAAATGGTCCGCGAGGTAGACGAACCTCTCACCTGGCGAGGGTTCCTGACCGGGTTTGAGGTACTCGCCGACGACGTTGCCCGCCGCGTCCTGCATTATCATTGAGATGCTGCCGCCAAGGAAGGAGGAGTTGTCCACGAAGAGAGCCAGAACCGTGTTGCTTCCGATACAGTCCTCCATCCCTGTGTTCTTGATCTCCACGAGGCCACAGGTGGCACTCATGGAACGTTCCTCAGAGAGAATACGTAGCAGAAGGTCATCCGGAATCTGTTCGACGCGGTAGACTCCGGGTTCGGTCATCAACCGCTCTTTCACTGAGGATATAAGCATCAATCGGGGTGAATGGTTACTCGTATATATAGGATATAGTTGCCAATATCAATAATAATCCATAAATCACCCGTCGGACGCGAGTTCCAGCCCATGTGGGTACCGAGCTGAAATGCCCGCATATCGGCCCCGTGTTGGAACTATGACCCAATCACGGGTCGCCCGACATCGTGACAGCTGACACGAACTGGAGGATTAAAAGACAACTTTTATAAATATAGTCCCAATCGACCGCACAGGTAAAATGGCTGGCGATGAGCAAGTTAAGAAGAAACGGGACCCGATCTTCACCATATGCCTCGTTCTGTTCGCGATAGCGGCGATAGCGGTGATCGGAGTCTATATTGAACAGCACTTCCTGGAGAAGGACAACACTGCGGTCGCGTTCGGCGATACTGTCGAAGTAGACTTTGCGGGATCGTTCTATGATTACTACGACCAGGAGAAAGCGGTCCTTTTCGACACCAACATCGAGAAAGTCGACAAGGACTCGAGCATCGCTAAGTCCAACACGTACACTGAGAAGACCTCGTACAATGCGCTCAGCTTCAACACCGACACCGGAAGCGTCATCCAGGGATTCAAGGACGCCGTCATCGGCCACAAGGTCGGCGACTGGGTCAGAGTCAAGATCCCCAACGGTGAAGGATACGTCGGAGCCGACACCACGACCACCGTCTCCAGCGTCAAGGTCCCCGTCTACCAAACCATGTCCTCGACCGAGTTCAAGAACCTCTATGGATTCACCCCAGCCTCGGACAGCGGCGTCAAGACAGTCTACGGTTGGGACGGCGTGGCATCCGTTGACAGCAGCACCAAGATTGTCACGGTCCACAACATGCCTACTTCCGGATCCAAGTACGTGTTCAACGACACCGACTCAGAGGATTCCAGAGTCAAGATAACAACCAACGTGACCTCCGTCGACGCCAACGAGATCACGGTGACCTTCAGCTTCGAAAACGCGGTCTACGTCAGTGGCA
>JAFVET010000067.1 GCA_017475875.1 Candidatus Methanomethylophilaceae archaeon | reverse complement strand
GTCCATGCCCGTGCAACCCGTTCCACATAGATAAGTGTCGTTCGGTCCGTTCAACGACCCTCTGGTTCCATTCATATACGGCGAGGGGGATATGCGTCCATGGACGAACGCGCGGTCCCGATGAGGAGGGCGAAGACGATAGAGGAACTGTATGCGGAGGTCCGCGACTACGACCTCGTCATGACGGTGGACGCGCCCCTCGAGACGGCCCTGAACGGTATGGTGGACCGTCCGTACGTCGGCCGCTATGCGATAACACCGAGACACCTGGCGCTGCAGCTCTCCGCCGGATTCCTGAAACAGCGTCTTCTCGGGGATCTGGAGATAGTGACCGTCATCTGTGAGGAGACGGGGCTGGACTTCCGTTTCGTCCACGGGGAGGTCCAGAACATAAGGGAGATCCGCAGGTATACTCACGAGGTGAGGAAGCACCTCTACACGGAGAACGCCCGTCAGGTGTTCGATTCGTTCGACGCGCTCCCCACGTTGGAGAGGGTGATGCACACCTTCAGGGGTTACGAGTACGAGGGGTTCAAGGGTCTCCGCGTCGCGGTCATCGGATTGGATTTCTTCGATTCCCTGGACAAGAACATGCTCCCCGAGGATTTCGACGAGATAGACCCGTTCACGGACGGTGAGTTCTCCATAGGGGAGATAAGGGAGGTCGGCAACGACAGGTTGGTGGCCCGCGACGCGGTCGACCTGATAGACCCGGCCAATCCGGAGGACTACGCGATCGTCCTCAATTCATCATCTCCGATAGCGGAATCGGTCCGTGCGGCCCTCTATCTGAAGGGTCTTCCGTTCATCAACTCCCTCAACGTCAGGGACATCACGGCGATACGCGACTTCATACAGTTCCTCCGCCTGTCGGTCACCTACGACATAGTCCGCGTCCGCGACGTGAAGGAGATATTCACGGTGTTCAGAGGGAGGTTCAGACCCGGCAGGGAGACCTTCCTGTTGGGGAAGCTGGTCAGGGAGGACATGAACGACGAATCGTGGGAGCTCTCCCAACTGATGAGGGACGTCATGAAGCACACCTTCTCGGAGGTTGCGCAGATCCTCTTCAAGGGACAGCAGCTGGTTCAGGTGAACCTCCTCCTGGAGCAGCTGAGGATGCAGGACCTGAAGGTCGGCACAAGGCTGGTCATGAGGATATCGTACGCGGTGGAGAACGTGAACGAACTCCACCATAGCGAGCAGATCCCGGAGTTCGAGAAGAAGGGGGTGCTGATCGCGGACTGCATGCGTTCCACCTACGTCGACCGTCCCGTGGTGATATTCATGGGCCTGGGGCGCGACTGGAACCCCGCCTTCAACTGGAAGCCTTATCTGGACGTGGAGGACGAGTACGATATCAACGACCTGAGGATGCAGATCCTCCTCCAGCAGGGACAGAGGCGCGTGTACTGTGTCAACTCGTTCAGGGACGGGGAGCGTCCCGTGCCCTGCGAGAGCTTCAAGCGCATATCGAGGACCGATGTGAGGACCTTCGACTCCGTCGGCGAGTCTCTCGTACCCGGGGTCTGGGCCTCGGAATCGGCCGAGACCATGCCCGAGAGGATGGGGACCTTCGACTTCGACGCCCAGCACGGGATAAGGTTCTCCAAGTCAACGTACAACAACTACGTTGAATGCCCGCGCCGTTTCATGTTCTACAGGCTGATCGGATCGTCCTCGAACGAGTACACGGAGTTCGGTGACCTCTCGCACGAGTTCGCGGAACTGTACCTGTGCTATCCGGAACTCGTAAGGGAGAAGGGTACGGAATACTTCGTGGACGTTCTGGCGAAGAGGTATTCCGGGATATCCTCACCGGCTCTAGACAACATCGACCGCGGGAGGATCAGATGCTCGCTGCACAACGTGATGCGCTACATCGACGGGTTGGACCTGCGTCCGGTACTTGACACGAAGCAGTCCGAGCGCCCGAACGGGAACTGGCTGATGCAGCAGCTCGGACTCGACGACTCGTCATCCATGGCTGAGAACGAGTTCTCGTCGAACGTCCATCCCATCCATGGGAAGATGGACCTCTACGCGGACGGGCAGATCACCGATTACAAGACCGGGAACCCGGCCACCCTGAAGGAGATTGCGGAGAAGATGGGGAGGGACGACCAGTACTACGAATGCCAGCCCCTGATGTACCTCGCCCTGTCCGACGAGAGGGAGGACAGCAGGAGGATCTTCCACCAGCTCTACACGTTGGACAACCAGATGGAGTCGACCGAGGGGCAGTTCGACATAAATCGCAACCTGAGGACCGTCCGCTTATCGGACAAACCCCTCGGCAGGGAGCTGTTCCTGACGGACCCCGACATCAGGGTGCATATCTCGGAGCACATGAGCGCCGCCTTCCGCGGACGCGAGGATTTGTTGTTTGCTACGATCGAGGCCGTGGGGACGGACGACGTCACGGGGTGGTCCAACGACCCCGCCATGATAACCTATCTTACATCTGCCGCCGGCATGAACCAGAACAAGTCGAACCAGGCCAAGGCCGTCACGTGTCTGAGGGTCCCTGGGAAATGCGTGGTCGGGGGGCTGGTGGTCGTGGACGGCGTGGTCATAATCCCGAGGGACGCGGAGCAGCGGTTCCTCGCGGAGGTGGACGCGGCGGAGAAGGAGGCCGAGTCGTTCGCCTCGTCCTCGTTCCCGGTCCGTCCCAGGAAGGACTGCAGGAACTGCGACTACCGTACGCTGTGCATGAACGATTCCGTGACCGGAGGGGAGGTGTTGGAGGATGAGTGAGCTGAACCCCTCGCAGAAGGCCATAGCGGAGACCACCGAGGGTCTCATGGTGGTGGACGCAGGACCGGGTACCGGGAAGACGCACACCCTTGTTTCGCGTTACGTCAACATCCTTAACCGTCCCGACACGACGCCGTCGGACATACTGATGATGACGTTCACCCGTAACGCCGCCGCCGAGATGGAGGAGCGCATACGCGCCAGGCTCATGTCCGAGGCGGAGGCCAGGCCTTCGGAAGCCGAGGAGATCCTCAGGTCGGCCGACAAGGTCATGGCCATGACGTTCGACTCGTTCTGCTACCGCATCCTGATGGATTACTGCGACCTCGCCCCGGGGACGTTGGGCATCGATCTGAAACTGACGAGGGCCGCCTCACTCATGGAGCACGAGACCGACATCCTCGCCTATTTCGTCAGGTTCCTGGACGCGTACTTGCAGGACCACTGGTCCGACTACCCCGATTGGGCCCCGGTGTTCTACAAGGACCCGTCAGGGTTGCTGTCCGTGATACAGTCGCTGATGTCGCAGGGCGTCGTTCCGAGGAAGGAGGGTTGGTTCGGATACGATTGGAAGAAGGTTATCCAGGGGGATCCGGACGCCCTCGAATCGAAGCTCCTGGAGATGGACGCCGGGGACGGCTCATCCCAGACGGAGCTGCGCAAGGCCATGAAGAAGGTAAACGGGATGACACGCGACCTGACTTCCGGCAAGAAGGTGGGCGAGGAGGCCATACACGAGGCGGTGCACCAGGACAGGAAGGCGCTGTTCAAGGCGCTCCACGATGTGTACTGGTCGTTCATCCGCTCCTGCGTGAAGGACAACCGTCTGACCTACGGTCTGGTCAGCATGTTCGCCTATCTGGTGCTGTACAGGTACCCCGATGCGAGGGAGCATTTCTCCTTCCGTTACGTGATGGTCGACGAGTTCCAGGACACGAACGTCATGCAGCTGATGATAACGATGATGGTCATGTCCGGCCCGAACCTGTGCGCCGTCGGCGATTGGAAGCAGGGGATCTACGCCTTCAGGTTCGTATCGATCGAGAACATAACCCGCTTCGAGGAGAGGCTCAGATGTCTCCACGGTTTCCTCAACGAGACCGACGACCGCGTGCGTTTCCCGATCGGGAACGTGACGAGGAACCCTTTGAAGGAGAACTACAGGTCGTCTCAGGCGGTGATCGACAGGTCGTTTAGCACCCTTTACCTGGGACTCGAGCCGGAAGAGGTCATGGCAATCGCCCGGGACGTCACCGAGATCGTCTCCACCGACGATAATCTCAACGAGAACACGGACATCCGTTCCGTTACGGTTCCCGACCGCGATTCGGAGCTGCGTGCGATCGTGGACGCGGTGAGGGACTACGTCAGCCCCGGAAGGTACTGCATAGTCGGCAAAGGAGGCAAGAGGGCGGTGGCGCTGAGCGACATCGCGGTCATCTCCTACAAGACGCGCCAGTGCCGCGACATACTCCGGGCGCTCACCGAGGCGGGCATCCCGGCGCACTACTTCGGTGACGTGGAGGTCATGGCCACCAGGGAGGGCAAGCTGGCCCTGGCGTGGATGCGCTTCGCCAACGACCCGACCGATCCCAAAGGGTACGTTCCGATCCTGCTAGACATGGGTTACAGCATGGACTCAATACGCTCGATGAGGGAACAGAGGCTGCCTGCGAACGTCATGGAGCAGAGGTCCAAGGTCCTGTCGAGGAAACGCCGCATCACCGACATGCTGTCGACCATATTCTCGTTCTACTCCATAGACAACGACATCTCCGAGACCATCGTAAGCGTGCTGTCGACGATCCACCGCAACTCGCTGATGACACTGTCCGACCTCATAAACCAGGTCGAGCAGGACATCATGGACAACGTGACGTACGAGGTCGACCACGTCATAACCGGCAACGCCGTGACGATAATGACCATGCACAAGTCCAAAGGGCTCGAGTTCCCGATCGTGATAGTGCCGTTTCTCGACAACAGGGTCATGCCCGGGACGACCAGGGTCAAGGGAAGCATCAGGATAGGGGAGCTCTGGGGTGTTCGCAGCACCGTCTCGGTGGAACGCAGCGGGGACCTGGAGATGCTGGTGCCTTCGTGGCAGACCGCCATCGTGACCAAGGTCCGCACCGACCCCTACCCCGAACAGAGGAGGCTGATGTTCGTCGCCCTTTCGAGGGCCAAGCAGTACATCACCCTCATAGCGAGCGACCCGTCCGTGTTCATGATCGGTCTTTCGAGGGAAGGTTACACCAGCATCCCTCCCGCCGACGGCGGTGCTCTCGGCTCATCGGGCACCACGGTGCCGCGTCCCGACGTCGGGGAGTACAGGCACCGCGTCCCGAAGGTCCCGGTACACGGGATAATGCTGTTCGACTCCATCGAGGCGACGAACGAGATGTCGGACTCGGACGAAGTCGGGGGCCGCGGGAAGGAGTTCGGTACGAAGATCCACGACGACGCCTACAACATGTGCCGTGGAATCCCTCCTGAGAACGAGCTGCCCGAGCACGTCGAGATCGGTAAGATACTCGAAAGGGCCGAGGCGGTGAGCGTGAACGTGATGCCCGAGGTCGACTGCATCCTTCCGCTTCCGGATGCAGGGATGATCCTGCGCGGGAGGATAGACCTCCTCCTCGACTGCGGTGATTCGATGGAGGTCCACGATTACAAGACCGATTCGACGGACCGTTTCGAGGACGAGTATCGGCTGCAGCTTTCGGTCTATGCGCATTCTGCCTCCGGCTTTTACGGAAAACCGGTCAGGTGTTTCATCGACTACGTGTCGAGGGGGGTCACGGTCGAGTTCGACCCTATGCCGCTGGAGGCCATAGTCCAGAGGGCGTTGAAGATGGCCGAATGGGGGATAGTTCCGACATCCGTCTCCATAAATAGATAAAAAAGAAAACCATCCGACACCCATGGAAGGGCTGTCCTCGGAGGAAGTCTCCAGACTAAGGTCGGAAGGAAAAGGCAACACGGAGAAGGTGGTCTCCAACACCACCTATTCGGAGATCCTGATACGCAACGTCGTCACACCGCTGAACATCATGATGTTCGTCCTCGGGTTGCTCCTGTTGCTCTTCGGGGAATTGGTCAGCGCGCTTTCGGCTTCGGGACTGATACTGTTCAACGTCCTGGTTTCCACGGTACAGGAGGTAAGGGCCAAACGCAGGTTGGACCGGATCACCCTTCTGACCAGACCCAAGGTCACGGTCGTCCGTGATTCCGTCCCGGTCGAGGTGGACCAGGCCGAGATCGTGTTGGGCGACATAGTCCTCCTGAGGTCGGGCGACCAGGCACTGGCCGACGGCGTGCTGTTGGAAGCCGATTCCCTCGAGTTGGACGAGTCCGTGCTCACGGGAGAGTCCTCGACGGTCAGGCGGAAGGAAGGGGAGCAGATCCTGTCCGGTACGGTCTGCGTCGCTGGATCGGGATATTACCGCATCACCGCCTTCGGTTCAGACGCCTACGCCAACCGCATCGTGGCCGAAGCAAAGACCATGAGCCGCAAGAAGACGCCCATCCAGATGGAGACCGCCTCGATCACCAAGGTCCTCATGGTCACCGCCGGCGTTCTCATCGTCCTCTCGCTGATCAGCATCCTGTTCAGGTCGCTCGGAATCACCGACATGTTGGAGGTGTTCGTCCTCTGTCTAGACGTGATTCCAATCGCGATGTTCCTGCTCATAACGCTGACGTACATGCTGTCGGCTGTCCGCATGGCCGACACGGGGGTCCTGCTCCAGGTGTCCAGTTCCGTGGAATCGATAAGCCACGTCGACACCCTCTGCATGGACAAGACCGGTAC
>JAFVET010000066.1 GCA_017475875.1 Candidatus Methanomethylophilaceae archaeon | reverse complement strand
GTTTGTCAGGCGAGTATCCGCACGTGAGGCCCTTGACCTCCAATATGGGCCCGGCCATCACCACGCCTCCCTGCGGCTCTTCACGATGAGATACAGGAACATGGGTCCGCCGATGAACGCCGTTATGACTCCGACCTGTATGTCGTTGTTCGCGGTGATCACGCGTCCGATTATGTCGGCTATGAGCAGCAGCGCGGAACCGAACGCGGCGGAAGCTGGGATGAGATACCTGTTGTCGGAACCGATGACCAGCCTTGCGATGTGCGGACACACGAGTCCGACGAACCCGATGAGTCCGGTGAACGATACGATTCCGGCGGCCATCAGCGATATTATGACGAGGGCGATGATGCGGATGGTCTCGGCGTCGACGCCCATCGACCTCGCGCTCTCGTCACCGGTCGATATCACGTTTAGCTTCTTCGATAGGAGCATGAGCGCCACCAATCCGACTATGACGAACACCACCATGGTCTCCGGGGCGGACCACGATGTGACGTCGATGGAACCCACGGACCAGGCGAAAATCGCGGCCTGGGTCTCCGAGTCGGCGCGGAGCCTGATGAGGGTGGCAGCGGCGTTGAATATGTACATCACCGCGATACCAGTCATGATCATGACGGAGGGCGACGAACCCTTCATCTTCATGACCAGGATGATTATGAACACGGGGATCAGGGAGAACACGAAGGCGTTCGCGATGACGGCGACCGTTCCTGAAGCGACGGATATGCCCAGTCCGAGGGCGAGCGAGGCACCGAACGACGCCCCCGACGATATCCCCGTGGTGTACGTGTCGGCGAGGGGGTTGCGCAGGATGGACTGCATCACGCAACCGGCGGCGGCCAGGCCGGCCCCTGCGATGAGGCCGGTGAGGATGCGGGGCATCCTCCAGGTGAATATCACGTAGTCGCCCATGCTGTCGGTGACGTTGCCGAGCAGGTGGTCGAATATCACCTTGTACGTGTCCACGAACGATATGCTGTAGTCGCCGATGGTCACGGATATGCCGACGGCCACGAACGCCGCAACGACGCACGCCACTATGAAAAGTACTTTTAGCGACGCGTTGCGCTGGAACGTTCTGACCTCCTCCTCCACGTCCGCCTCTGGTTCCATCCATGCCCTGACGGCCCTGTCGATGACCTTCCCTCCGTCCATCGTCTCACCTCAATTGTAAATCCTGTCTATCAGAAAGACCGACATCCCGCCGATCTCGTCGTCCCAAGCGACCCTCGACCTCATCCCGAAGACTTCTGCTATCATATCTTCGGTGATGACCTCCTTGGCGGGTCCGTTGGCTATTATCTCACCCTCGCGCATCACGATGACGCGGTCGCAGTAGCGGGCCGCCAGTTGGAGGTCGTGCGTCACGATGGCGACGAGTATCCCGCCTCTGGCCACGATCCTCCTGCAGAGGTCCATGAGCTCGAACTGGTGGTTTATGTCGAGGTGGAGTGTCGGTTCGTCGAGGAGCAGCACCTCCGGCTCCTGGGCCAGGGCCTGTGCTATCATGACCCTCCTCCATTCCCCTCCAGAAAGCTCCGATACGTTGCGGGACGCGAAATCCAGGATACCCGTCTCCTCCAGGCAGGAGAGGACCTTTTCCGTCTCCTCCTCGTCGCTTTCGTCGAGGATCCCTGCGCGGGAGTACCTCCCCATGCGGACCGTGTCCATCACCGTGAACGGGAACGACATGAACGAGTTCTGTTCCACCGTGGCGATGATGCGCGAGCGTTCGGTATCCGTGAACGACCTTATGTCCATCATGTCCTCCAGTTCCCTGGGGGAGTCCAGGACGTCGGCCGAGAAATCCGCCACAGCCACGGACCCCTTCGATTGTCTGTAAGTGGTGTTTATGCAGTTGAGGAGGGTGGTCTTCCCGGAACCGTTCTGACCGAGGATGCCTATCACCTCCCCGTCGCGGATCTCCACGTCCAGCCCATGCAGTATCGGTTTCTTCCCGTGGGAGAACTTCAGGTCCTCGACCTTCAGTCTCACCATCTCAGGTCCTCCACAGCATGTTCTTGCGCGAGCGCAGTATCCACAGGAAGAACGGGGCGCCGATCACCGAAGTGACCGTCCCTACTGGAAGTTCGTAGGGAGGCAGGGCGGAACGGGCGAACGTGTCTATTATCATCAGGAAAATCGCCCCGCCCAGGATGCAGATGGGCGCGAGCCTCTTGTGTTCCGGACCGACTATGGAACGGAACGCGTGCGGTATTATCAGACCGACGAAACCGATGACCCCGCAGAAGGCGACGGTCCCCGCCACGAGCAAGGCGGACCCGATCAGGAGCATCAACCTGACGCGGGGGACGTTGACACCGAGGTTGCGGGCCTTGGCCTCGCCGGCGGTGAGAAGGTTCAGTTCGCGGAGGTTCAGGCAGATGAGTATGGAGCCCGCGATCACAGGGACGAGCATCGTGAGGTCGTCGTTCCACGACATCCCGTCGAAGCTCCCCAGCATCCAGAACACTATCGACTGCACAGTGTCCGCGTCGGAGAAGAACTCTATCATGGAGGTGAGGCCGGAGAACAACGCGCTCACAGCCATCCCCGCGAGGAGCAGGACCGTGGTCTGGGTCCCGCCGTGTTTGCTGTATGCGAGCATGTACACCAGGAGGAGGACCGCGAGGGCGCAGGCGAACGAGCAGATCACCGTCCCCCAGCTGCTGAGCCAGATCCCGGCGCCTATGGCTATGTAGAAAGCCGCTCCGAACGATGATCCCGACGATATCCCCAATACCGACGGCGATGCCATCGGGTTCCTGAACAGGGCCTGCATGGCCATCCCGCCCAGGGAGAGCGCCGCGCCGATGATGGCGGCGGCCAGTACGCGGGGCCCGCGGAGCGTGTTGACGATGAGGTCGTCGCTCCATATGTAAGGGTTCCCGAGGATCGCGTCCCAGACGCGACCCAGGGGGATCTGGGACGATCCGAGGGATACGCATACGAGATACACCAGCACGACAGACGCGAGGAGCGCCGCCAGGATGACGCGGGCGCGTCTGCGCCTCCTGGTCTCCTCGGTCTTCGCCGATTCGCGTGCCGATGCTACGTCGTTTCCCATGGACCGTCCCTTCGGGTTTCAGCTCAGGCCACCCTCATGCATTCGGCGTCGGAACGCGAATCGGAGGTGTAGAACGCGATGATCTTGGGCTGGGCCGAGATGATCGCCTCGTCCGATAGCTCCCCGTTCATGAGGTTGTCGCCGGTGACGATGTTCTCGAGGCCGAGGATGTACGCGAATATGCCGCCCATCAGGGTGTTGGAGGCGACGGCCTTCTTGGCCGCGGTCTCGACGTAGAACGTGTACTTCTTGCCGGAATCGTCGATGGCCTTCTGCATGACGTAGATCTCAGCGAGGATCTTGGTCATCATGGCCTCGGTGTTGTCGTATCCGATGATCTCCCCGATCATCTCGGTGGTCGAAAGGACCATGCCAGGGCTGTTCGAAAGGAGGTATACGAACTGGACGTTGGGGTTGTTGGCCGTGATGGCGGTGTTGGTGTTCCACCAGCTGCTCTTGTTGGTGGAGCGGATGTTGTACTCGGACATGAAGACCACGACCTTGTCGGAGGCGCCGACGGATCCGCAGTAGGAAGCGAGGTCCTCCTGGCCGGTACCGATGATGGTCACGGAGTCGGGGACGGTGAGCTTGTACTTGCTCTCGAGCCCGCTCTTGACGGAGCTGGTCATGGCGGGGATGAGCTCCCAGAGTTTGGCCACGGCCTTGGGGCTGTCGCCGTAGGCGGTCTCGCCGTAGTAGTCGCACAGGATGTGATAGATCGTGTCGATGTAGGCGTCGGTGTAGCAGATGACCTTGTTCGGCGTGAAGTCGAGGGTCTTGTCGGCGTAGGCCTCGGATTTTCCGTCGGATGTGTTGTCGAACGTCTTCACGACGAGTTTTCCGGAGCCGTCCACCGAGGTGTAGTCGGAGTACTGGTAGAGGTACTTGGCCGGGATGTCGGCGAGCTTGATCCCGTCGTACGAGGGGACGTCGCCGTAGGCGGCCTTGAAGACGGTCTCGGCGATGGTCATGAAGGCGGGGGTGCAGTTGCTGTAGTTGCCGTCGACCCTGACCAAGGTGGGGGACCAGGAGTAGAACCCGTTGGCGTTCTTGGATGAGCTGCTCGTGGAGTACGCGGTGTTGAACTTGTCGCCGGTGTACCTGTAGCCTCCGACCTTGGTGACGTCGAGCTTCACGGTGGTGAAGTTGTCGAACCAGTACTGGAGGTTGCTGATGGCGTCGCTCATGTTGAACTGGTCGGGATAGAGCTGCGCGGCGATGACCGGGAGCATGGCGTAACCGGAGAATCCGGAGAGGAAGTCGAAGGTCGAACCGACGATCCATCCGTCGACGTATTCCTCGGTTCCGGCGAAGTATTTGATGGAGTTCTCGAAGCGGGCGTTGTACTCGTCCTGCGTGTAGAACCTGTCGGTGCCGTTGTCGTTCACCTTGGCGAACCCGGCTCCCGATTCGGTGTCGATGATGACGTCGAAGAGCTTGTCGTTCTCGATGAACCATTCGACGCTGCGGTAGCAGTATCCCCAGTTGTCGGTGTCGGTGGCGTGGTAGGTGTTGGCGATCTTGCTCATGAGGTAGTAGGCGCCGGCCTGGTCGCCGGAGATGACGTCGAGGCCTCCCTTGGAGCTCATCCTGCTGGCCATGGAGGTGGGCTCGAAGCCGCAGATGACGATGGCGTCCTTCTTGTCGCCGTCGGAGATCTTGGATGTGATGTTCTTCTCCGCGTCGTAGCAGTACTGGGCGTAGGCGAGGGCGTCGGCTTCGGCGTCCATCAGGATACCCATGGTCATGATGGTCGGGATGCAGTAGCTGGAAGCGTACCAGAGGTAGACGACGTCGATGTGGTATCCACGGGAGTCGTCGTTCATGAGGGCGTCGCAGGTGGTCTTGACCGAGTTGCTCGGCGTGGCGACGATGAGGTCGACCTTGTTGTCGAGGATGGTCTCGACGCCGGCCTCGTTGATTGACGAGGATCCGACGGTACCGATGGTCTTCACGTTGGACGTG
>JAFVET010000065.1 GCA_017475875.1 Candidatus Methanomethylophilaceae archaeon | reverse complement strand
TTGAGAACTACGGTGTCCAGGTTTCTGACAAAGAGGGTCTCGACCTCTTCAAAGAGGCCGGTTGCGATGTCAACTACGACACCAAGATGGTCAAGATCCCCACCTGGCTCATAAACAAGGCTCTCGCTTCCGCCCCCAAGAAATTCTACCTCTACGGGAGGGACGACAAAAACACCGTCGAGCAGATGCACAAGGGAAGGGTCCACTACACCAACTTCGGAACCGGTATCCAGGTGTGCGACTACCTCGGCGACCACAAGTTCGAGACCAGGGACTCCAACGAGGAGGACCTCGCCAAGTGCGCCAGGCTCGTCGACTGGGCTGAGAACATCAGCTACTTCTCCCTCCCCGTCTCCGCCAGGAACTGGGCCGGAGTCGGTGCCGAAGATGTTCACGAGATGATGACCTCCATCAAGAACACCTCCAAGCACTTCCACCACATCGACCCTGTCGCCGAGAACGTCGACTTCTACTGGGAGATCCTCAAGGCCTACTACGGTGGCGACGAGAAGATGGCAGCCGAGAGGCCCATCATGTCCATGCTCGTGTGCCCCACCTCGCCTCTCGAGCTGAGCCACAACGCCGCCCAGGTCATCATCAAAGGTGCCAGGTACGGTATCCCTGTGAACGTTCTGTCCATGGCCATGGCCGGCGGTTCCTCTCCGATCCACCTCGCTGGAACCCTCGTCACCCACAACGCCGAGATTCTCTCCGGATTCGTCCTGAGCCAGCTCGCCCGCCCCGGTGCCCGTGTCCTCTACGGAAGTTCCACCACCACCTTCGATCTCAGGTACGGTACCGCACCTGTCGGATCCCCTGAACTCGCTCTGATCAGCGCAGCTGTGCCCAAGCTCGGACAGTACTACGGACTGCCCGTGTTCGTCGCCGGTATGTAGACCGACGCCAAGGTGCCTGACTCCCAGGCTGCCCACGAGAAGAGTATCACCAGTCTCCTGCCCGCCCTCTCCGGTGCCAACTCAATCTATGGATCCGGTATGCTCGAGCTCGGACAGACCTGGTCCCACGAGCAGCTCGTCATCGACAACGACATCATCGCCATGAACATGAAGATCCTCGGCGGTGTCCCTGTCACCGATGACACCCTCGCCGTCGACGCCATCAAAGAGGTCGGTGTCGGTAACGATTTCCTTGGTCATATGACCACCATGGAGCACTTCGAGGAAGCCTCCAACCCCCTGATCTTCGACAGGACCATGCTCGGTGAGTGGAGAGCCAACGGCGCCAAGGACGCTGTGACCCGCGCCCACGAGGTCGTCGAGGACGTCTTCGCCAACCACAAGGTCCTCCCCATTCCCGAGGACAGGCTGGCTGCAATGGAAGCCATCGTCGCCCAGGCTGACGAGGCGTTCAGAAAGAGAAAAGCAATGGAGTGATTATAAATGGCAACTACACAGGAACTTGCAGAGAGGGCCAAAAAGGCCGTCATGAGCTACAACGTGAACGACTCGAAAGCTATCGCTAACGAGGCTATCGCAGACCCGAACGTCGATCTCGTCGCCCTGATCTCCGACGGATACTCCGCTGGAATCAACGAGGTCGGTGTCCTCTTCGGACAGAAGAAGGTCTTCCTTCCCCACATCATGGCCGCTGCCGGTGCTCTCACCGCCGGTCTCGACATCATCACCCCCGAGCTCGAGAAGCGCGGAGGAGACGCCGGTGAGGGTCTCGGAAACGTCGTCATCTGCTCCATCGAGGGAGACATCCACTCGATAGGAAAGGACATCGTCGCCATCATGCTGAAGGTCGCTGGATTCAACGTCTTCAACATCGGAAGGGACGTCCCCCTCAAGGACATCATCCAGGCTTGCAAGGACAACAACGCCATCGCCGTCGGAACCTCTGCCCTTATGACCTCCACCATGGTCGGACAGAAGACCTTCGAGGAGATGATGACCAAAGAAGGTCTCAAGGGCAAGTGCCTCACCAACGTCGGTGGAGCACCCGTCACCCAGCAGTGGGCCGACGAGATCGGAGCGGACATCTACTCCGAGAACGCCATGGACGCTGTTGCGAAGTTCACCGCTGCAGTCTCTGACAAGGCATGAGCCTTGGTTAAATCCGGGCCGAAAGGCCCGGTACCTCCACCCGGTTTTGTTCCTCCTTTATCTTGCCGGGTGGGGATCCCAATCTCTTTAACGGTATCGAGGTGTCGTCATGGCAGGTCAGTCAGGAAGGTCGGATAGTGCATCCAACCAGTTCGTAACGCATTTGGATTCGGCTGTTCCAGAGGAAGACACGGAGGACACCTATTGGAATTCGTTCCTTCCCGCGTTCTTCGACAGGATGAGCATGCAGATGCGCAGGAACATGACGAAGATCGTAGAACCGTACGGTCTCACCAGCGCTCACGCAGTGTACCTTATTGCGTTGAACCTCCAGAACGGACAGACCCTCGTCAGCCTTTCCAAGTTCCTCGACATGGATACGGCCAACACCAACAGGGTCATCAAGATACTCAGGGAGAAGGGTTTCGTCTACGATGACCGCAAGTCCGAGTCCAGTAAGAAGTACTCGATCTATCTCACCGAGTCCGGGCAGCATCTAGCCAGGCTGATCATGGTGGAGGTCAAGACCCTGAACAACAGTTATTTCGCGAACATCCCCAAGGAGGATATCCTCCGCATGAGGAACACGTTGATCAAGGTCCTCAACAACATGAACGTGGACATAGACAGTTACATGGGGTCCAAATACGAGGATCCGTTCTACACCCACCTTCACATCACACCGTTGGATGAGGATTACCCGACCGAATCACTGAGGGCCCCACAAGAGACCAGATCCCCCTCGGACAGTTCCTCTTGACAATCCTTTTTAATCAGGATATGTTAAAAACAGATAGTACGATATATCTTTTCTAATATTTAGTTATATTAATCTATCTTGTTTCTCCCCTATCAATATATAAACTATTTGCTCGGATGAGCATCATCAATATATACCGCATGAATCATCAATGGAACGATGAGCCTTATCGTGGCTGTTATCGGTAGTCCGTTCGAGGACGATTACTCGGTCAAGTTGGCCGATACCGTACTTGACGGTTCCATGGGTCTTTCGACGAACCTCATAGAGCGTTACACTTTGCGGAAGCTGAAGTTCGTTCACGGGTTCGACCCTGAAGTCAACGTCGAGGACGACCTGACTCCGATAATCTATACCATTGGCCGTGCAGACTGTGTCGTATTTTCCACGCCTGTCATCTTCAAAGGCGTCTCGGCACAGATGAAACTGCTCATCGACCGTCTCCGCTGTTTCCTGGACGAGGAAGGAAGGCCGAAGTCCGATCAAACTCGCAAAGCCATCATCGTCGTAAGTTCCGAAAACAGTATGGACGAGGCTAAGGATGTCAGCAAGCGCATGGAATCCTCCCTGTCCGAAGTCGGCTTCGAAACCGTCGGCACCATATTGTGCGACAGTTCGGCCGGAGAGGACATGCCCGTGCTTATGGCCACGGCCAGGTCCCTCGGGTTGGAGCTCCGCAACAACAAGAGGCCGGATCAGAACCTGGGCGGGACGGGGATGCACAGCGTCGTGGGTTCGAACGCCACACCGACCCAGTGAATCATCTGACCCTGAACCTGACGTTCATCTCTTCCGCCATCTTGGCACAGCGTTCGACCGAGCTTTCGGGAATGCTTCCTCCAACTACGGACACCGTGACACCGCTGATTTCCCTGCGACAATCCCTGATGAAAGACAACAGTTCCGGATACGCTTTTTCCCCGAACTCGTTCTTCGTCACCGCTAGGTATTCATCGGCATCGGGGGCGTTCAGGCTTATCGACACGGAATCGATCACACCCCTCATCTCCTTCACGATGTCCCTTCCGGTGATCAGACGACCCATTCCGTTCGTATCGAGTCTCAAGGGTTTTCCGAACTCCGATTTCGCCATTCTGGCTATTTCCATGAGGGTGTCGAACCTCTCGGTCGGTTCCCCGTAACCGCAGAAGACGATCTCCGGGACATCGGACAGGTCCCTTTTCCTGAGTTCGGCCATGACCTCCTCGGCTGTCGGTTCTTTTTCGAGCCACAGTATGTCGGCATCCCCCAATCCGTCCGTCTGGTTTCTGACGCAGAACGTACAGGCACAGGGACACCTGTTGGTGAGGTTGAGATAGTATCTGCTTCCGTAGCGGTAGATGAAGTTCTTTTCCGACATCTCGATTCCATCCTTAGGGGATAATGGTCAGTTTGTTTGCCTTTTCACACTCGTTTCGATCAGGAGATGCGTCTCGCCCTCACATCGCCTTGGGCTTT
>JAFVET010000064.1 GCA_017475875.1 Candidatus Methanomethylophilaceae archaeon | reverse complement strand
TTATCTCGACATCTACCAGAGGGTCAAGATCGCCAGGATGATAAAAGCCCTGAGCGCGGAGAAGCAGGTCATGGTCATCGAGCACGACCTCGCCATCCTCGATTTCCTGGCCGACAACGTGAACGTCGTCTACGGTTCCGAGGGGGCGTTCGGAGTATTCACCCTCGCCAGACAGGTGAGGACGGCCATCAACGTCTACCTCGACGGATACCTTCCCGAGGAGAACATCAGGTTCCGCGAGCGCCCGATCGAGTTCGCCGCTTCCCCGCCGCGTGCCGATTGGCAGACCGCCGACCTCATCTCGTTCCAGGATCTGAAGAAGGACTTCGGAGGGTTCGACCTCAGCATCAGTGGCGGCGCTGTTAAGATAGGCGAATCGGTGGGCATCGTCGGTCCGAACGCGACCGGTAAGACCACTTTCGTCAAGATGCTCGCCGGGGTGATCGAACCCGATTCGGGAAACATGGACACCAAGGTGAAGGTCGCCTACAAACCGCAGTACATCTCGGGGGACTTCGACGGCACGGTGCAGGACCTGCTATACGCCAAGGCGTTCGAGACGGTGCAGTCCGGTTTCTTCGTCGGCGAGGTCATCGAACCTCTGGGGATCAAGTACCTCATGGACAAGGACGTCCAGAAGCTGTCCGGGGGAGAACTGCAGCGCGTGGCGATCACCCTCTGCCTCGCGACCGAGGCCGACATCTACCTGTTCGACGAGCCTTCCGCCTACCTCGACTCCAACCAGAGGATGAACGCGGCCAAGACCATCCGCAGGATGATGGAGAAGTCCGGCCGCAGCGCGATGATCGTCGACCACGACATCTACTTCCTCGACATGGTCTCCGACTCGATGATGGTCTTCGGCGGTGAGCCGGGACACCACGGCGTCGGCGACGGTCCGTTCGACATGAGGGACGGCATGAACCGTTTCCTCTCCGCGGTGGACATCACGTTCCGCAGGGACGCGGACACCCACCGTCCGAGGATCAACAAACCCGAGTCTCGTCTCGACAGGGAACAGAAATCGAAGGGAGAATACTACTACGCCCGAGCGGGTGAAAGACCCAGAGTGGTCATTATTTAAATACAATGCGCGAGATGGAGCACCATGGGCAAGGCAGATACGCACGTCCATACCCAATATTCAGGTTATTCCAGACTGGGCATCATGAAGTTCCCGGAATCGGTGACCTCGCCCGAGACCCAGGTGGACAACGCCCGCAACAGGGGGTACGACGTCCTTGCGATCACCGACCACGACGAGACCGCCGCGGGATTCATCGCACAGAAATACGACAAGAGGTTCGACGACATCGAGGTCATCGTTGGTGAAGAGGTCACCACCCGCGACGGCGAGATAATCGGACTGTTCCTTACCGAGAGGGTTCCAGACAACCTTTCCGTAGAGGAAACGGTCGACATCATTCGTTCTCAGGGCGGTCTGACCATAGCCCCGCATCCGTTCAGCTTCCACGTCCCCGGCCTCAAGGAGAAGATATTCGAGCTCGACCTCGACGGTTTCGAGACGATAAACGGAGGACATCCCGACAAATACTCCAACCATTTCGCACAGATGGTCATGGACAGGTACCCGGGTCGCTGGGCCGCGCTGTCCGGAAGCGACGCCCACTCCGTGTACACCTCCGGGTACAACTGGACCGAGTTCGACGGGACCACCGCCGACGAGTTCCGGAAGGCGATTTTGAACAAGACCACCCGCCCGATGGGACGTGCGGCCCCCGTGTTCACCCAGGTCCAATGGAGCGCCGAGGTCGTGATCGGAGGTCAGAGGCTTCTTGCCAAATCCCTCAAAGGAGAACTCGAGACCGTCGAGAACGACCACCTTCTTGAGAAGATCGAGAGCCTTCCGCGCC
>JAFVET010000063.1 GCA_017475875.1 Candidatus Methanomethylophilaceae archaeon | reverse complement strand
GAACTGTTGAAACCCATGTTTGACAACATGGCCGGGAAGGACCTCTCCTACGAGGAGGGAGTCGAGATCTTCAAAGGTCTGGGACTCGACGAACCCGAAGGGTACAAAGCCGTCATGGACGCCATGGTGGACATCATCGGACTCGTCGACGGGAACCTGAAAGACGACATCGTCTTCCTCTGCCTCCTGGTCTGCGCCATCGACGGCGAGGTCACAGAGAAGGAGAAGGACTGGATCCAGCAGCTCTTCGACCCTATGGTCACCCTCTCCCCCATGGAGTACATCGAGGACTTCCTCGTAAGGGCGGGAAGGTTCGTTCTCGCGACCACCTGCCACGACCAGCCGAAGATGAGGGTCCTCGGACTCAAGATCATCCTCGACGACAAGATCTTCTTCGCCGTGGGTACCCACAAAGACGTCTACAAGCAGCTCAAGGCCAACCCCAAGTGCGAGCTCCTCGCATACGCCGACGAGGAATTCATCCGCTGGGACGGGATCGCGGTATTCAGCACCGACCCCAGGCTCGATGCCGTCGTTCGCAACCTCATGCCCGACCTCGTCAAGATGTACGACCAGATGGGATGGGAGCTCGGGTACTTCTCGATCGAAAACGGCAGTGCCGAGCACGTTGACATCAACAACCAGAAGACGGTCATCTTCTGAACAAACCATCAACCTTGCCGCGAATCGTCCGCGGCAAGGTCCTTTTTTTCCCACAGTAAGTTCCGATACAGATTCGGTGACAAAAATAAAAAATGGCCCCGAAGGGCCATGAAAGGTTTATGCGGACTCCTGGTCGGAACCGTCTTCGGACTTCTCTACTGACGATTCTGCGGCCATGTTGGTCCCATCGGGGTTCAGTCCGTGCCTCTTGGTGAGGAAGCCGGGTCCCTTCCAGCTCCAGTTCCCGAGCAGGTGCATGAACGCGGGGCTCACGAACCCGACCATGACGAGACCGTCCAGGAGGATACCGACTCCGAGCGCGAACCCGAACTCCTTGAGCATGGAGGATCCAGCGAGGGTGAGAGTCAGGAACGTTCCTCCCATCAGGAGGGCACAGAGCGAAATGACCGGTCCGGCCTCCTTGATGGCCGATGAGATCGCGAGGTGGTTGTCCATTCCCTTGATCCTGTTCTCGCGTATCTTGGTGGTCAGGAATATCTCGTAGTCCATTCCGAGACCGAGGAGGACGACGAACAGCACGATCGGAATCAGGAACAGGACCGGCGTGTCGAGGATGGTCGAGAACAGCAGCCTGGTGAGCGCCACGGTTATGACGACGCTGAGCAGAATCGTCAAGATGGCACGGATAGGCGTGACGTAGCTTCCGAGGATGAAGAACAGAAGCACGACCAGAAGGATGGCGACCACGATACGGATCATTCCAAACTGACTTTCGACCTCTCCGGAGATGTCGTTCATCACGGCGGCGGTACCGGAGATGTAGGACGCGTCCCAGATCGCCTCGTACTTGTCGTCGAGTCCGCCTTCGTCGTGGAAGTAGTGCTTGAGCTCGTCGATGAAGTCCATGGTGTTGTCGGACATGGGCTCCTCGGCGGTGATGACCATCATGCTCACATGTTTGGCGGACTTGTCGAGGATACCGGTGCTGTAGTTCAGGATACCGTCTATGATGTTGGCGACGGTGAGGGGTCCTGAGAGCACGGTGTCGGGAGTGGCGGTCAGCTTCGTGACGTCGGGGAATCCGGGGGTCATCGGGGACTGTCCGGAGGCCATGGCGAGGACGGTCGCTATACCACCGCTGACAGCGGTGGGGACCTGGCTCAGGATGGCCTGGTTGACGATGGTGGGCTCGGTGGTCTGGACGGTGGACGAGGCCACGAGGTAGAGGGTGGCCCACGAGTTGAGTCCGTTCGCGGAATCGACTATGTCGTACTTCGATGTGATCTCCTGGGAGATGCCCATGAACGCGGGTACCGCGGATTTGCCGACGTCGTTCCAGATCACATAGGGGAGTTCGTTCCCTAGCATGTTGACAGTATCGACGGTCGCTATCGGGGAGTCGAGTTCGAAGACGACGTAGGTGGGCATGATGGTACCACCGCTGGTCTGAGTCATGATGAGATTGAGACCGTCCACGGACTCGGAGGGGGGCATGACCGAGATCATGCCGGCGGAATCCTCGGACGTGGCGAACATATAGATGGAAGGCACGGCTGCGACCAGGATCACGACGGCGATCGCGGCGGCGCGCTTCTCGGTGAAGCGGGAGAGCCATCCGAAGTATCTCCTGGAGAAACGGGTCAGACGGGAGTGGATGGTCTTCTTGCCGTTTCCGTCGGCGACTTCGTCGTTCTTCTTGTAGGATTCGATGTTGGAAGGCCAGAAGATCCTGTCCTTCACGACGTTGAGGAGTGCGGGGATGAACGTGAGGGCCGCGACGAGAGCCACCAGGATTCCCAGAGCGAGGATGATACCCATGGTCTGGACCAGTGAGAAGGAACAGAGCGCCAGTGCGGCGAATCCTATGATGACGGATACTCCGGAGGTGAAGACGGCCTCGCCTCCCCACATGATGGCTTCCTTGAGAGCCTCCTCGTGACTCTTACCCTTCTTGCACTCGTCTCTGTAACGGGTGATGATGAAGATAGCGTAGTCGCAACCCGCACCGAGCATCGAGACCAGGATCAGGACCTGCGTGATGTAGAATATGTTGAGGACCGACCCGATCATGTACATGAGCATCAGGACGATCACGTACGCCATACCGACTACCGCCGGAGGTACGAAGGCTGTGACAAGAGCGTAGAAGAAGAGTCCCAAAAGGACGAAGATCAGAAGGATGCTGAGCGGATCGACCTTGGACACGTCCTCGAGCGAGGATTTCTCGGTGTCGTACGAGATCGCCGAGTTGCCTGTGACATAGGAAACGATGGACGAACCTCCGGTGACGGCCGCCTTGGCCTGGGACACCAGGCCACGGATCTCTCCCGTCTCGTCGCTGATATCGAAACCGTCCTCGTTGACGGCGATCGCCACGAGGTCTATTCCTGAAACGGTCGGATCGGCTTTGGAGAAGGTACCATAGTTGGACACACCGATCTTATCACCGTATTTGTCGTTCATGAGCTCCGCGAACTTCGCGTACACCTGTTGGACGGTGGCCAATTCGGCAGCCGAGGTGTATTGCATTACGAGGATCTCCGAGAGATCTATCGAATTGGTGAAATTCTCGTCCAGGATCTTCTGTCCCTCGACCGACTCCGTATCGGCTCCCGACATCTGCGTCATGTCGTATTCCAATACGTCGCCGCTTTTGATGGCGAAAGGAACGGAACAGATCAGAACCACGATCCAAATGGCGATTATCGCCTTTGAATGCTTGATTATGAAATCTGACATTTTTGCGAACACAGTTCACACCTTGTCTACCACGAAAGTTATTTGGTATAAATATCCTTTGAACTTGCTCAACAATATAATCAACAGTATGGATTTTAATTGCCAAATACGACATATTTGGATTAAACTATAAAGGCTGTTTTGTATCAATAACTCATCAAAATAGCTACATTTTGAGCAACGTTCGAATTATTTGTTTAAACATGTTAAAATAATAGTTTCCCTTTGAGAAGACTCGAGAGGAGATTGCCGGCATGGCAAGACAGGAATTGGACGACCGCAAAGGAAACATCCGCGAAGAGACGAAACAGAAGATCATCCTCGGTGCAACCGAGCTTTTCTTGGAGCAGGGCTACGAGAAGACCACCATCAGACAGATAGCCTTGAAGACGGGCATACTGACGGGGAGCCTGTACTATGCGTTCAAGAACAAGGAGGACATCTTCTCCGAGATAGTCATCGAAGCGGCCATGCAGTCCATAAGGGAGGCGCGTGTCGTCCTCACGAGCGAATCGAGCATGCTCGACCGCATCCTCTTCCCCCTATGTCTGGAAATATACGCCGCGTACCGTTCGCCCCGCATCGCAGAGCTTCTGGCGATAGCCAGCAAGCAGCAGCAGATAAGGGGAAGGGTCATCGAGTGGATGACCGATTGGATGTCAGAGGTCGGTGGGTTCGTCAACCTTCCCATCGACAAGGTGGAGATGAGCCGCAGGATGAACCTGTGCGTGGGTGCGACGGGAGCGATGCTCGAGTCCATCCAGAACGATCCGAATTACTACGACGTAAAAGGGTCGATGAACCTCATCTGCGAGGTGTACATGAACCTGCTGGGCGTCCCTACGACCTGGCTCTCCAGTACGGTCGACCGCATCTATGACGTCATGTCCAACAACGAGATCACAATCTGCAACATCGAGATCTGAGAGGATCACCACTCGATGCGCCTGATGAACGCTCCGGACTCGCGCTCGTTGCTCACGTAGCGACGGGAGCGGATGATGGATTCGAGGATGTTGTTCATCTCCTTCCTGGTGAGTCCGAACAACAGTTTGATCTCCGCCGTGGTGACCTTCTCGTATTCGTCTATGAACCGTTCCACGTTGTCGAATGAGGGTGCGGGTTCCTGGAGGTTCAGCCTTCCTCCCGAGATCTCCTTCAGCAGGAGCATGATTCCGCGGTAGTCCGTGTAACCTGACACCACCATCGAACGTCCGCAGCCCTCCACCCACATCGACGGGAACGAG
>JAFVET010000062.1 GCA_017475875.1 Candidatus Methanomethylophilaceae archaeon | reverse complement strand
CAAAGCCGATAGGACAGCTGATCCGGAGCATCACCGGGCTGAGTATGAACGCCGCCAAACAAGCGTTCTCCAAGTACCTCGACGAATCGTCCATGGATTCCCGGCAGATCTACTTCGTCAATCAGATCATAGAGCATCTTGTGCAGAACGGGGTCATCGACGATTCGAAAACCCTGTTGGAATCACCGTTCTCGGACATGGGCGGAATCGCGGAGATATTCGGAACGGATATGGACACTTGGAATGGGATCAAGGGTGTATTGGCCTCTATCAACCGCAATGCCGGGCTTTTGAACTCACCCGGCAGACGATGATGGGACATAGGGTCTGTGGTCGCTATGTCCATAAATGTACAGCCCCACAACGACGTCCATTCCTGAGCGTTGTCGTGAGGGCATCTGTTTCGGTCGCGGTCGGGTGATTCGTATAATGTTGGTCACATAATTAGAGAAACGGTGTCAACACTAGGTGGTCGCCGGATCCGATATGAATCTATCAATTCGTCACCAGGTCCGCGCCAAGCTCGGAGCGATCGAGGGACCCTATGTCAATCGAGACACATGGATTTTGAACACGGACACCAATTCCGTTTAGCCGATACGATGGTGAGGAAGTCCTATCCCGACGGAACGTTCGATTTCGCAGACATGGTCCAGGGCAACTATTATTTCGTCGACAAGACGCGGATGATAGCGGATCTGTGTGAAGCAAGGAACCAGGTCTTCCTTTACACCAGGCCCAGGCGCTTCGGGAAATCAACGAACCTGTCCATGTTGGACCATTTCTTCAACATGAAGTACAAAGGTCGGGGTAACCCCTTCGAAGGATTGGCGGTCGAATCGTGTCGTGGATGTGACGAGCATAGGAACGCCTACCCTGTGATCAGGATGAACTTCGGAACCCTGTGCGGCGATTCCCCCGAGGCGTTCAACGAGAGCCTGGTTCAATTGATAGTCGGCGTCTGCCAGTCTTTGGATTACCTCTCTGATAACTTGGACGGGAACGACAAGCTTCGTACGTTCCTCGAGAAGGGATACAGTGGTGCACTGAGCGTCTCCGAAACACGGTCGTTCATCCCCGTTCTGTGCGGACTCATTTACGAGAGGACCGGGAGGAAGACGGTGATCCTGGTCGACGAGTACGACCATTGTGTCCAGGACATCCGTTCCAGGGAGCGGCTGGATTCCATCGTAGATGTCATGAATCCATTCCTGGAACAGACGTTCAAGTTCAACGGCTACATGCATTTCGGTGTGATCGTCGGGATCACGACTTTAGTGAAGGCCGGGATGCTCAGCAGCCTGAACAACCTCGTGGTCTGCGACATCCTGAACACCGAGGGGGACGAGTTTTTCGGTTTCACCGAAGGCGAGGTGAAACGGCTCCTCGAGGATACGGACAGCGACGACGAGGCCGTTCTCTCCGAAATCCGTGAGTGGTATGACGGTTATCGGTTCGGAAACGCGGACGTATACAACCCATATAGTGTCATATTGTATCTCAAATCCCGCAACCAGAAGAGGGATCCCGATCCCGCGAGGAAATACTGGGAGGGGACGACGGCCGGCGGAATATCCGAAGATCTCCTCGGAGGTCTCGATGTCATCCCGATGATGCAACTGAAATCGCTAGTCGACGGTGATGAATCGTCCTCCGAGTCCAGGATAACCTCGAACATCGTTTATCCGGACCTCATATCCGAACATGTGGATCCCGCATTGGTGTATTCGTATCTGGCCATGTGCGGATACCTCAGGGTGGAGAGGATAGGGAGGGACCCTGCGACGGAGGACGCCCTGTGCAAGGTCTCGATGGTCAACCGGGAGATAACGCCCGCCTTCAGGATATTGGTGTCCAAATCCGTCGAAAGGGAGAAGAACGTAAGGATGGAGCTGGCGAGGCATCTCGTGTCAGCTGATCCGAACGAGATCCGCGACGATATCCGGTTCATCTTGGCCGGTATCCGGATGGACAGACGTTGGTCCGAGGATTCACGTGCCGCGCACGACCTCTATAAGAACGCGATCACCTCCGCGTTGCGCGTCTCCCTGATGCCTGCGACGGAGGAGGTTCCGAAGGGTCTCGGTACCGTGGACATATTCGTCCCGCCCAGTTCCAAACGTCCCGCCGTGGCGATCGAGATAAAGACTTCCGGTACGAAGGACCCGATGGCCTTGGCCGACGAAGCACTCATGCAGATGATCGACAAAGGCTACACAACCGAGCCGTTGGACGGTGGTGTCGTATGGATCGCGCTGGGGATAAGGGTCAAAGAGGTCTGCGTGAGGACCGAGAACGGTTATTCAGATTGAAATGTTGAAAAACGGAGGGTTTCCCCTCCTAAAAGTATTCAGTTGACCTTCTTGCAGAACTGGTCGTCGGGTACGGTGAAGGCCGTGTCGAAGTAGTCGTCGACGAACTTCTGATGGATGCCTTTGGCCCATCCGGCTTCGAAGAGCTCGGGGTACATGTATTCGGCGTAGTACGCGATCCTGCACACCACAGGGATACCGGTGGAGTACATCCAGACGTCCCCATTCTTCCAGACGTCGGTCTTGTCGTAGTTGTCCTTGGCCGCGGTCAGCTGGGCGTCGGTGAATCCTTTTCCTCCGTAGTTGGATGCGTTACCTATGAAGAAGGTGTCGGAGTTGTACTTGGTCTCGTAGATCCAGGTGTCACCGGTGTTGTACCTCTTCGAGCTTTCGGACCAGTCGGCGAGGTTCACTCCTCCGGCCATCTCGATCATGGGGGTGTATCCGGAGGTCTGGCCGCAGAACGTGGTGGCGAGGGAGGTGATCATGACCTTCTCGCTTCCGAACTTGTCGCCCTCGACCTTCTTGATGTTGTCGTAGACGTCGTTGCAGAAGTCGATGTAGCTCTGGGCCTCCTTCTCCTTTCCGAGGAGTATGCCGAAGACGACCATGGACCTGGTGTCCTGACCGATGTCCCTGCATTCCATCCTCAGGGTGTCGATGCCGTACGCCTTCTTCAGGTTCTCCACGTTCTCGTCCGAGTCCAGGGCGTACATGCTGCTGTACTCGGTGATCATGAGGGTGGTGTCCAGTTTGGAGATGAGGTCCATGTCGGCGGCGGTCCCAGCGGTGGAGAGCTTGGTGATCTTCTTGTCGTCGATTCCCTTCTGGATGCTGTAGTCCCTGATGGGGTCGAGGGTGCTGTAGGCGGCCGCGATGACCATGTCGGACACGTCGAGGATGTTCATCAGGGGCGCGAGGTTGGATCCGCTCAGGACGATGAAGTTCTTGATCGGATAGTTGACGCTGACGATCCCGTCGTTGGTGCTCAGTACGTTTATCCTGACTGATTTCTTGGCGATTATGTCGTTCACCATGTTCACGTCGTTCTGATCCACGTTTCCGTCGCAGTTGGCGTCCGCGAAGGGGAAGTCGTTCTTCCAGTCGACGTCGTTGTCGGTCTTGCTGTCGGTGTTGCGGGTGATGATCGCCTCGATGACTTTGACATCTTCCTCGTCGATGTAACAGTTCCCATCGGCGTTCCCGTAGACGGTACCGGTTCCCTTGTCGATGTCGGTGGGGAGGCTCGGGTCCTTGTTCCCGCCCAGCAGGAATATCGCGGCCACGGCCACGATCGCCACTGCGATGACCGCCACTGCGACGATCAATATCGTTTTGTTGTCCATACTATCACTTCCTAAGGTGTTTGCTTTGGAGGGTTACCACAGTGTCCGTCATCAGAACCACACCTTCTTAGCGTTCTTCGCCAGTATGAAGATGAAGAGCGGTCCACCTATCACGGATAGGACCACTCCGACGGGCATTCCTCCGAAAACGATCACTCTGGAGGCCGTGTCGGCGAGCATAAGGATTAGCACGCCGAGGGCCGCGGAGCACGGTAACAGGTATTTCATGTTGGATCCGACGAGGACCCTTGAGATATGGGGCGCTATGAGGCCGAGGAACCCTATGCTCCCGGTGACGCCGACGGTGACCGCTACCATCACTGCGATCACGAGCAGTGCGATCGCACGGACCTTCTTCACGTCCATCCCCATGGTCTGGGCGTTGCGGTTGCCGGCGTTCAGGAGGTGGACGTACCTGGAGAGGTAGGCGAGGATCAATCCGCAGGGTACCACTACGGCGAAGACGAACGGGATGTTGTCCCACGACCCGCGCCCTAGCGTGCCTATGCCCCAATGGTAGGCTTGGTCCACGTTGTCTGGATCAGCCAAGAGCATCAGCAGGCTGGTCAGCGCCGAGAACACGTACATCATGGCGATTCCGGCGAGGATCATGGACGTGGGGGTGATGTGCTTCTGCATCGAGACCAGCAGGATGGCCGCGGTCGGAACCATGGCGAAGAGGATGGCGTTGATCGCGATGTCCCCGAGGTAGCTGTTTATCTCGACCACGGCTATGCCGAGGTAGATGTACAGCGCCGCACCCATTGACGCGCCTGCGGTCACGCCGGTGGTGTACGGTGTGGCGAGAGGGTTCCTCATCAGGACCTGCATTATGGCGCCCCCGATGGCCAGCGCCACACCGACCACGATTCCGAGCAGCGCCCTCGGCACGTTGATCTGCCAGACGACCATGTCGAAGATCTCGTTCCCGTAGGTGCCGCCGGTAAGGTGCGCGGCGAGGACGTTCCAAACGTCTCCGAAGGTTATGCTCTCCATCTGCGTCACGAAGATGGAGAAGAACGAGGTCACGGCCGCCGCCGCTGCGAGCACGATGATTAT
>JAFVET010000061.1 GCA_017475875.1 Candidatus Methanomethylophilaceae archaeon | reverse complement strand
GATCCCAGCCGCACTCCTGGCAGATCACGGTCATGCTGGGGTTTTCGGCACCGCACTTGGGACACTTCATAAGACGGTATAGGGGTGTTGTTCTTATTGGTTTCCGAATGGCAGATGGATGAAACATATATACGTTGAACAACTGTCAAACGCCAGATATCATGGAAGTCATAGTCGAAAAACCCGTCAAACCGATGAAACCCGGTTTGGCCGGGATGATTTTCGGTGCGATCCTCATCATCGTCGGTGCCTTGTTCATCGTTTTCCAACGTTCGGCCCTGGAGGCAGTGCTGATGGTGTTCGGGGTCCTCGTGCTGTTATTCGGTCTGGTCCAAACCTATCTCAACGCTTCCCGCATCAACACGGTTGGTCTCCTGATAGGTTTGGTGATGGTCGTGATCGGTATAGCGCTCATAGCGTGTCCCAACCTGTTCAGCGGGGCGATGATGCTGGTTCTTGCGATAGTGCTGATCGTCACCGGCGCGATGAGCGTCATCGGTTTCAGCATGGAACAGGGGCCGTCGAGATGGCTCTCCCTCTTCGTCGGAGTCATCCTGGTCGTCGTCGGTATCTACGCGGCAATGAACCTCAATTCGACCGCCGACATAGTCATGATCGTCATCGGGGTCGCGATGCTGCTTTCCGGTCTGATCGGACTGGCGTCTTCCTACACCGTATACAGATTCTGAAACCCTGATCAGGCCGGGCTCGGCCCGGTCTGAACCAACCTGTTCACACCGTGGCATGTTCCGGGGATGCCCGGCGTCTTTTTCCCGAAACGGCATCTATCGTTACGGAGAACACCGCCGTGCTCGCGGCCCTGTGCGGGTCGACCGGTGCGACCGCCTTCACGGGGACCAACCTTTCGACCAGGGCGAAGAGGATCCTCTCCTTCTCCTCTTGGTCAGTGACGGGAACGCACCTCCCCTTCACGATGACGGACGTGTAGTTCGTAGTCACGTTGCATGTGGCGGGACCTGTGATCTCGAAGTTCTCGTGACTGTAGACGGTGAAACAGACCCTCGGGTCCCTCGATATGTTGTCGCATTTCGTTCCCGACTGGCGGCCGTGGAAGTATATCTTCCCGTCCATCAGGATATAGTTGACGGGGGTGCCGTATGGGAAACCGTCGTCCCCGTTAGTACAGACGACACCGTCCCTGCATTTTGACAGGATCTCGTAGCACGTCTGTTCGTCCAATCCGAATTTCTCCATCAGCGGTTGCATGGCATCATCCTGGTCGAGCCAGCGAGTCCGATGACTTATCCGTATCGGATGATTCCAGACTTCCGGGTGTTGCAGACCCGCTTTATAGAATGTCGCCGTATCCCCTGTCATGGAGATCAAAGCTGTCAGATTCAGGAAGGACGGTTTCGCATCGCAGAGCTTCGCATTCGGCGGGGAGGACGGTCCCGGGGCCTTCGATTCCAAGAAACGCTACAGGTCGGGACTCACGAACTACCTGATCGATACCGGGAGCGAGGTCATCCTGGTGGACACGGGTCTTCCTGCCGGAACCCCCGAGGAGGTACCCGACGAGAACACGCAGATATTCACGGGGAGGGACATCTGCTCGTACATGGATGCATTGGCTGACCTGGGATACCGTCCCGAGCAGGTCGACAAGATCCTTCTGACCCACAAGCACAGCGACCACTCCGGCGAACTGAGGTCGTTCCCCAACGCCAGGATATACGTGAACGAGGAAGAGCTCGAAGCGACCGAGCTCCAGGGCATCGACAACATAGTCCCTGTGAGATTCACCGACGGACCCTACCACAACTTCCCGGAATGCCAGAAGATCGCCGAAGGCGTCTTCTACATCAAAGCGAAGGGTCACACCAAGGGGAACAGCATAGTCGTGGCGGAAGACGACGGACTCTTCTACATGATGCACGGCGACATCACCTACACCGACGAGGCGCTCTACGAGAACAAGCTGTCGGTCGTCTTCGAGGACCTGCCGGCCGCCAGGGAGACCATGGACCGCGTCAGGGAGTTCGTGAGGAGGCATCCGACAGTCTACCTTTCGACGCACACCCCGTTGGGACCGGAGAACCTCGAGAACAGGAAGGTCATCGACTTGGACAATCCCCCCGAGACGATTCCACCCGGAGAGGTGATTTTCAAGACCGCGTCCGGGAAATACGTGTGTTCGGTCTGCGGATTCGTTTACGACCCCGCCAATGGGGATCCCGACCACGGGATACCGCCCGGCACCGCTTTCGAGGACCTGCCCGCCGATTGGCGCTGTCCACGTTGCAGGCAGCCGAAAGAGAAGTTCAACCGCGCCTGACGTGTCGAGGAAAACGGGGGCCCGGCCCCCAGAAACCGTTTAAGAAAGGACGTAGGAGCTTACGATCTCCCCGATGTACATGACGTGGTCGTCTTCGTCAGTGTCGTGGTCCCTGTCGGACCTGTGGGGATAGAACCTGCCTTTGATATCGTCAGGGATCAGGGACACGTCCTGTTCCTGACGGTAGATGACCTTGCACTCGAGGGTCATGGGCAATTGCATTATCCCGGGGACACCGATCTTCTCGCCTTCGGTTAGGGTCAGGCCCGCTTCCGAAACCTTGTCCGTATCGCGACCGCTCTTCCCTCCGCAGACCTTGAAGATCTTCCTGTCGTACGGGCCGGTGGGTATGTTGACCGTGAATTCGGGGTTCTCGTCCAGCATCCGACGAGTGAACCTGCTGCTGCGGACGAAGGCGATGAACACCGGCTTGGCCCAGAGGTTGCCGATGGTCCCCCATTCGATGGCCATCGTGTTGACCTTTTCACCGGACCTGGTGGTGAGGAACACGCATTCCGAAATCGCCTTGACTATGTCGCCGGAACGGTCGAACACGTCGAAATGCTCGCGGTCCACCATCTGATCACTTTTGGGCGGGTTCCCATTTGCATCTGACCGGGGAGACGATCGTCCCGTCCTTCTTCATCTCCGCGAAGGCCTTGTCCACGGCTTTGCGGTCGAGTCCGGTGAGTTCGGCGACTTTTCCCGCATTGAGGGGTTCGCCAGCCTTTTTCATGGCTTCCAATATGATTTCCCTGTCGCTCATTTCGATACCTCGCATCTGTCTAAGGTCCAAATTCGGTTTTCCATGCATCCGGTGGGTTCCGGTAACCGCCCGTCGGTATACCGCCGCAGGCATGTGCGGGCGGTTCGGTCCAAGCCACCGTTGGGCGTCGGTCGCTTCTATCGGCCGGGTAGACACCGTTACGAATGCGGTGCGTGTGATTGCCGTACCCGTATATATGGTTCGACACCCGCCATTGACCACTGCATCGGCGGATACGACCATAATCGGTCTTCGCTCGGATTAGCACCAGTGTATCTTTTTGTCAGACCGCGGGACGGTCCTTCTGTATCTTACGCGGGGATGTCCGACTATGAACACGGCGTACGCCTGGAGTCCCTCGGAGACGTCCGGGAAGAAGGACATGAACCTTTCCGGATCGTTCTCGGAAGCCTGCAGTATCCACCTGGAATGGAATCCACCCAGTCCCATCGTGGTCGCCATAAGGTCGATCTGTTCCATCGGGATTATGGCGTCGATGGGGAACCTCGCGAAGGCTATGATCAGCTGACGCCCCTCCCATGTGAACGGGTTGTTCTTCTCCTTCTGTCCCGCGTCCACGTAATCGACGAACTGTTTGAGGCGGGGGTGCTCGTCCGTGTGGGTGCGGAGGATGTCTGCGATGTGGGCCATGAATTCCTCGAACCTCTCGTCGATGACCGCGTATTCCACCGCCTGGGAGTTCTCCGCCGTAGGCGCATATTTCGCAGCCGAAACCAGCGTTTCAAGTTCTTCTCTTGTGCATTTGCGGTCGAACCACCTTTTGCTGCGTCTGTCGCGGTACAGTTCGAGCAGGGAGTCTGGGGACATCGTCGGACCGCAGTCCACGGATGCTGTTCCAGCGTAGTCCCTCAGGGACAGGGCGTTTTTCGGGCACCCGGACAAGCAGTGGCCGCATTCGAAGCAGTAATACGGAGATTCGACCTCGTGTACCTTCCCATCGTCTCCGACGGACAAATGTCCGCGGATGCACACCTTCGTACAAAGGCCGCAGCCTATGCACGAATCCGAAATTGTCAGCGTTTCCTTCATGGTTTTTCTCCGTTAGTTTGATTGTTGTATACAGTGGCCAATAGTGGTCGCGTACGGCTGGATGAGTCCGCACCTTAAATCTTCGTAAACGTCACCGATTGTTAACAATTGCGGGTTCTCCTTGCATCCGATCCCAATCAGGGTGCGATCGTTATGATGTTGACCCGGCATCGACGCCGATCAAATCGCTGCCCCTGAGGAAGTTTTTAAATCGTATCCATCAGCTGAAAGGACATGATCCTCCCACCGAAAGCCCTCGTCTATCCGATGCCAGTCGGCATCGCCACCGCTTACGATCACGAAGGACGCGCCGACGCATGCACCCTCGGTTTCGTCGGGATGTGCAGCCATGTCCCCGAGACGGTCATGATCGCCATCAACTCGACCGCTCGGAGGAAGACTCTCGAAAGCATCAAGGAGAGCGGTTGCTTCGCACTCGGTTTCCCGAGGAAGGACCAGGCGGCGCAGGCTGACTACCTGGGCATCGAATCGGGGTACAGGACGGACAAGCTAGCGGCCATCGGATACACGGTGACGGAGGGCCGCGACGTGCACGCGCCCGTCATCGACCAGTTGGACGTCACATTGGAATGCAGGGTCGTGGGTACCACTGACTTCGGCAGCCACACGCAGATCTTCGGAGAGATCCTCTGCATACACGCATCGGACCGCGTTATCGACGAGTCGGGGCGCCCGGACATGTCCCTGGCCGATCCGCTGATGTACGACGACTACGGGATGCAGTATTATTCGCTCGGAGAAAAGGTGGGGCGTGTCGCAAAACTCGGCAGGGCTTTCCTCGGCAAGGGGAGGGACGGCGGCGACGTAGCCGTCGCGGACGCGGGACCGGACCAACACCAAGGGGACGAAGGGGCGCTCAAGGGACTGTTGGAGAAACTCGACCGCGGAGAGGAGGTGGCGTCGGGGACGCCCGAGTTCGAACTCTTCGACAGGTGCGCCCGCGAGGCTCAGGCCGTCACTGCGGCGATAAATACCGGCTACCACGACGAGGCTGAGTTGAGGAGGCTGTTCTCGGAGCTCATCGGCAAAGACGTCCCCCAGGGTTTCAGGCTGTTCCCTCCGGTCTACGCGGATTTCGGAAAGAACATCTCGGTGGGCGAAGGCGTCTTCATCAATTCGGGTTGCTGCTTCCAGGACCAGGGTGGGGTCAGGATCGGCGACGGGTGTCAGATCGGCCATCAGGTAGTGTTCGCCACGATAGACCACGGGATGGAGCCCGAGCACCGTCACGACCTCCACTTCGGACGCATCACACTAGAGGAGAACGTATGGGTCGGCTCCCACGCGACGATCCTGCGCGGTGTGACGGTTGGCCACGATTCCATAATCGCAGCAGGCGCCGTGGTGACGCGCGACGTACCGCCAAGGTCCGTCGTCGCCGGGGTCCCGGCCAGGGTCGTAAAGACGATCTGATAGGATTTCGTACATCCCATGGTTGTTGTTACTTACTATTCGGACATCGGTTCTATCGGCGGCGCCGATCGTTACGAGCACCTCCTCCGTCTGATGCCGCCCCGTCGCAGGGAGAAGATGGACCGTTTCGTGTTCCCGAAGGACAGGTTCCTGTCGATGGGGGTCGAACTCCTGTTGAGAAAGGCGCTGGAGGACCTGGGCGAGGATTATGAGGGTATCGTAATGGAAAAGGGACCGTTCGGCAAGCCGTGCATCAGGGGTTCCGATATACGTTTCAACCTTTCCCATTCGGAGCGCCGTGTGATGTGCTCGGTGTCGGAACAAGAGGTGGGATGCGACACCGAGGAGGTCCGTCCCATCGACCTGGATATAGCCAAACGGTATTTCCACGGGACTGAATACGAGGCGATATCCGAAGAACAGGATATGGTTAGGAGGAACCTCCTGTTCTACAGATATTGGACCCTCAAGGAGAGCTTCATGAAGGTCACCGGACTAGGGTTCTCGATCCCGTTGGATTCGTTCGAGATCGTACTCGGGGACGGGATAACAGTCGAGCAGTCGGTGGACGATGTGGACTACAGGTTCGCATCGTACGACACCGGAGACGGATACATGAATGCGGTCTGTTCGGCTGGAGACGTATTTGAAGGTGGGATGATATACGTCCCCCTCTGGGAGACCTTCGGTCATAGGCGAGTTCACAGATACATCCAAGCAAAACGATCCGAAGGCCCGGATCGGAACCGACCGATGCGTCCAGTGAATCCGCCTTACAGGACGCTGGCATACGCCATTAAATGGTTGTTCGCGGATTCTTCTCCGTCATCCGGGTGATACGGTGAGTAGAAACGCCATGCAGATGTTCTTGGATACAGTCGAACGTGTACCGGACAAGATCGCGGTTTGGACGGAGGACGGT
>JAFVET010000060.1 GCA_017475875.1 Candidatus Methanomethylophilaceae archaeon | reverse complement strand
CGGAAGTGGAGATAGCGGCGCTGACCTCCAGACAGAACAAGGGTCGCCGTGTCGGGGAGGTGCACAGTTTCCTCAACGGTTATGTGGACCTGGAATTCACGGAATCCATCTCCGAGACCCCGGATTTGGACCTCGTGTTCGTCGCGACCCCCCACGGAGTGGCGATGAACGAGGTACCGGGGCTTCTGGAGAACGGCATCAAGGCGATAGACCTCTCGGGGGACTACCGCATGCACGACACCGCCACATACACCAAATGGTACTGACACGAGCACACGGACACCGAGAACCTGCAGAACGCGGTATACGGTCTGCCCGAACTGTTCCGCGACAAAATCAAAGGCGCCGACCTTGTCGCCAACCCGGGCTGCTACGCCACGTCCGCCATTTTGGCGATAGCCCCGCTCATGAAGAGCGGCCTGGTGGAGAACGACGTAATCGTCGACGCCAAGTCGGGGACTTCTGGTGCAGGGATGGTGCCGTCGGCCCGCACGCACCACTCCATCTGCGGCGAATCAATCATCCCGTACAGCGTCGGTAAGCACCGCCACACCCCGGAGATCGAGATGGCGGTCGACATGTTCGCGTCTTCCGAATCAAAGGTGACCTTCGTCCCGCAGCTCCTGCCCATAGTCCGCGGGATACTGTCCTCCTGCTACATGAGGCCCAAGAAGGACGTCTCCCAGGAGGACCTGGACGAAATCTATTCCAAACAATACGGCCGGGAGCGTTTCGTGCACTACGTGACGGAACCTTCCATCAGAGCCGTGGTCGGTTCGAACCACGCCCACGTGGCGTCGCGCGCCATCGACGGTACGATCGTGACGTTCGGAGTCATCGACAACCTCGTCAAAGGTGTGTCCGGACAGGCGATTCAATGTATGAACCTGATGCTGGGTCTTGACGAGGCCTGCGGTCTCGACTACCCTGGTCTGGGGGTCTGAAGAAATGGTAGAGATAATAGACGGGGGCGTAACGACTCCCCAAGGATACAAGGCGTCCGGCGTCCACAGCGGTGTGAAGTACCGCTCCCTGGACCTCGGCCTGCTGTATTCGGAGGTTCCCGCCTCCGCATTCGTCGGATACACGAGCAACAACGTCAAGGCCGCGCCCGTGCAGGTCATGATGCGCGAGAACTCGCCCACCCTGTCGGCGGTCGTCGTCAACAGCGGAAACGCCAACGCGCTGACCGGCCGCAGGGGGATAGAGGACGCCCTCGCCATGAAGCAGGCAGTAGCGACCGAACTGGATCTGGACCCAGTCCAGGTCGGTGTGATGTCCACGGGTCTCATCGGGAGGTTCATGGACATGCACAAGATCCGCTACGGGATCTCCCGTGCGACCCGCGAACTCAGTTCCGGACGCGAGGCGGACGCGCTCATCTCGGAGGCCATCATGACCACCGACACCATCAAGAAGGAGTGCGCCGCGCGCGTCAGACTCGGCGACGGCACCCTCGTCTACATAGGCGCCATCTCCAAGGGCAGCGGGATGATCTCCCCGCACATGAAGGTCCTGCACGGCACGACCCTCTCCCTCGTGACCACCGACGCGAAGCTGTCCCCCGCGTTCCGCGAGGTCTGGCAGTCGATCCTCGACGACAGCATGAACATGGTCTCGGTGGACGGCGACCAGTCGACAAACGACACCTGCATCCTCCTGGCGAACGGCATGGCCAACGGCGCCTGCGCGGACGAGGACCCCCTGTTCATCGACGCCCTCCGCACGGTCATGAACCGCATAGCCCGTACCATCGCCATGGACGGCGAGGGTGCCACGAAGCTGATCGAGGTCCAGGTGACCGGTGCCGAGAGCAAGGAGGACGCACGCAAGGTCGTGAAGGAGATCATCAACTCGCCACTCGTCAAATCCGCCATATTCGGGTCGGACCCCAACTACGGACGTATCATGATGGCCCT
>JAFVET010000059.1 GCA_017475875.1 Candidatus Methanomethylophilaceae archaeon | reverse complement strand
CTCCACCCTGACGTAAGTCCTGAAGTAGTGGTCCGCGTAAAACGAAAGCAAAGGGTGCATCCCGCGGTCGAACTTCGCCAGTTCCCTGGCGATCGACGACATGAGGATCCTCAGTCCGCCCTCGTGGCACATGAACCCGCGTATGGGCTCAGACTGGTATCTCCGGCGGCATTTGACCGCATGGGCCCCAGCCAGCGGAGCGGTGTCGGTGGCGGTGATCGCGAGGATGCCGTGCTTCCTGCATCCAACGATGGCCGACTGCGTGAACGGTACGGGAGAACCGAACGGATCGAGGTCCACGTAATCGAACGCCTCCTCGGCGAGCAGGGCGCGCATGTTCCTGTTGCTGGCGACGCAGTTGTCCACCTTGTTGAGCTCGATGTTCGCCTCTATGTATTTCATGGCGGCGGAGTTGATGTCGTTGGCTACCACGTTGGATCCGGGGACCTCGTTGGCGATGCGGACCGCACGGGAACCGGTAGCGGTCATGGCATCGACGACGTCCATATCGCGTCCGAGGGAGCGAAGGAACATCACGCTGACGTCCCTGTTGAAAGCCATCTGCTCGTTGAAGAAAACCTCACCCTGGACCTTACCCGGACCATGGGTGGAATGGAGGGACGGAACCACGAGATCAGTGGTGCCTTCACGGATCACCGTACAATCGGGAATCAAACGTTCTCACCAGTCATCAGACGGACGATTTTGTACGGAAGAATGTTACGGTTCGTCGGTGTGACCTCGAGGATACGGACGTCGTCCCTGCGACGGATGTCCTGGAGAAGCGGGTTTCTGGATTTCTTGTGGAGTGTGAGTATCATAGGTTTGTCGGCGTCCAAGGCCTCTTTGACGGCTTCGACGAACGCCTCGCTCTCGACCTCCATCTTGCCGACCTCGTCAATAACGATGATGTCACATTCCTGACAGGCGTTCCTGATGGCACGGACCCCGACCTCCTCGAGTTTGGAAAGGTCGACACCTATCTTGCCCACCATGATCTTGCTCTCGAACTCGGTGCTCGCGAACACCTGCGTCTCTCCGGTCATGATGTCGCGCACGGTGAAACCTGTCTTGTGCCTGCCATCCCCTACCGGCTCGTCTATCATACCGCCTATCGTCACCTCCTCCTCTTGGAGCATCTCGATGACGCGCTGGAGGGCATAGGTTTTCCCAGAACCGGGCAGTCCCGTTATCCCTATCTTGATATCCGCGATCATTGAATCACCGTTGCTGGGCTGGCTATCCTACATAGCCTTGATGGTATTATAATGTAACCTACGGTCTGTCGTCTCCAATGGATGAAAAAGACCGAAATCCGAAGGATCCAATCAGGATTCTTCGAATACCGATGATATGTACATCAGCGGATATCCCATCTCCGTATCGTACCTCATCTCCGCGATGACCACTGTTCCCCCGACCTTCACATGAACGACGGCATCGATCATGTCACCGGTCAGTGATATGTACGAGAAGCGGTCCTCGTCGGCGGGGAACACCGAACGGTCGATATGCACTTCCGCGGAGATGACATAGGGTTGGACCGAGATCGCCGCCGCCATCGAGTCCTCCAACTGGGTGACGGTGTCCCCGCTCACCGGGGTACCGACGAACTGGTGGTAGATCGTCGCCATCTTTATGCCGGCCTCGAAGCACGCCCTCTCGTTGACGGAACATGAGAAACGGGAATCGGCTATGGCATCCCTGTCCTTTGTACAGCTTGAACTCATTGGAACATCACATCCTTTCTGACAGCGTCCTCCGGGATCAGCTCCTTGAGCTTGCCGTCGTGCGCGTCCACTGTGGAAAAGGCCCAACCGATCAGATCGTCCAACGTCTTCACCGATGGGATACAGTCGTTGTAGCTCTGAACGATCTTGAATATTATCCTGGAATCCTCCGTCATGAAGTAGCCGCCGTTGTTGATGGTGTTGTTGAGGGAGTTGAGCTCTGGGATCAGCTTCGAACGGGCGTGCTCCGGAATCTCGAACATGACTACGCAATAGATGTTCAGCGTCTTGCACTCCTCGTTGGGGACGATGGCCATCCCTATCGGGAAATCGTCACCCTTCACACCGAGCGTGATCTTGTCACCGGTCGTCTCGTATACCAATCCCCTGGAGTCCAGTGCTTTGCGGGCGTTGCGCATCACGGAGTCTTTGTAATTTAAATCGAACATCTGAATCACTGATCTGCCTTTGTCACCAATCATTCGCGGTCGTCGAGGTCCACGTACTCCTTGGGGACTATGAGGTCCACGTACGACGGACGGAGGATCTTGTTCGAGGTTATGAGCTCCTCCATGCGGTGGGCGCTCCATCCGACGATCCTCGCACATGCGAAGAGCGGGGTGAAGAGCTCGCGTGGGATGTCCAGCATCTCGTAGACGAAACCGCTGTAGAAGTCGACGTTGGCGCATATGTGTGTGGCGTTGGTCCTCTTGCTGAGGATCAGCGGAGGCGCCAGCCTCTCAACCATCGTGTACAGCTTGAACTCGTCCTCCTTGCCTTTGTCGACGGCCAGCTTCTCCACGAATGATTTGAACACCTCGGCACGGGGGTCGGACATGGTGTACACCGCATGCCCCATCCCGTAGATCAGGCCCATGTGGTCGAACACCCTCTTGTCCAGGATATCGAGGAGATAATCCCTGACCTGGTCCTCGTCGGTGATGTCCTGGACGTTCTTGCGGATGTCGTCCATCATGTCCATCACCTTCAGGTTGGCACCGCCGTGCTTCGGTCCCTTCAGGGAGCAGAGCGCACCGGCGATCACCCCG
>JAFVET010000009.1 GCA_017475875.1 Candidatus Methanomethylophilaceae archaeon | reverse complement strand
AGCCCGACCATGTACGCTACTAAGATGATGGCGGGCAGGATCAGGGAACCGTCCATGGGGCCGATCATGACGCCCCTCATCAGTTCGCTCACCTGCGTGAGTGGGAGGAGGTCTATCACCGTGGCGGCCCAAGACGGCAGGGCGTCGGTGTCGAACAGCGTCCCGCACAGGAACGTCATCGGAATGATGACTATGCTGGAGAACAGGTTGAGGGTGTTGGTCTTGGATGACAGCATCCCCGCCAGGAGCCCGAGGAGGGAGAACGTGAGCGAACCGGCGAGGATCAGAACGTAGATCAGCGGTGATATCTCGAGGTCGGGTGCGATGAGCTTGCCGACCACGAGGATGATCGTGCAGGTTATGAGCGCCCTGATGATCCCGGCGTACGTCTTTCCAAGGACGAGGGCGGATATATGGATGGGACACAGCAGTATCTCGTCGAAGCTCATGTAGAACTTCCTTTGTACGAGGATCTTCATGGATATGTTGCTGAAACACGCGGAGAGGGTGGTGAGCGCGATGATACCTGGGATGATGAAACGGATGTAGTCCTGTCCTCCCCCTATGCTCCCACCTATGCCGTATCCGAACGCGAGGAGGTACAGGAGCGGACCGATGGCGCTGGAGAGCACCACTTCCAAAAGGTTCTCCTTGATGAAGACCAGGTCCCCCCATGCGACGCGGTACGACTCGTCCAGGACGCTCAATTGAACTTCCCCCTTCAGTATCCGGTGTGTGCAAGGAACACGTACTCCAGAGTGGTCCTGCGTATCGTGTGGTACCTTCCGCCCAGGGAAGCCGCGTAATCGTTGGCGGCATCCATGTCGGGGAACTGGACGCAGTTCCCGGTTTCGGCGTCCTCGACCGTCACAGGACCTATCTCCTGTTCGAGCTCCTCGGGTGAACCGGTCTTCAGGAGTCTGCCGTGGTCTATGATCGCGACCCTGTCGCACAGGCTCTCGGCCTCTTCGATGTAATGGGTGGTGAGGAATATGGTCGTTCCCGACGCGTTGAGGTTGCGGATCAGGTCCCACAGGAGGTGGCGCGAGTGTGTGTCGAGTCCGGCCGTCGGTTCGTCGAGGAAGAGGACGGTGGGCTCGTGGAGTATGGCGCACACGATGGAGGCCTTCCTCTTCCAACCTCCCGAGAGCTTCTCCGCCTTGCGGTCCATGTAGTCTCCGAGTTCGAGGAGTTCGGACTTCTCTTTGATGATGCGTTCCATGTCTTTTTTCGGGATCTTGTGGAGCATCGCATGGTGGATCAGGTTCTGTCTGACGGTGAGCTCCACGTCGAGGCTTATGTGCTGCTGGGCGATCCCGATCCTCTTCCTGGCTTCGATGAAGTCGTCGGAGATGTCGTGGCCGTCTATCAGCACCTTGCCGCCGCTGGGTTTCTGGATCGTCGTGATGGTGCGGATCGTGGTGGTTTTGCCGGCGCCGTTCGGACCGAGGAAACCGAATATCTCACCTCTGTACACCTCGAAGCTCACGCCGTCCACTGCTGTGAAGTCTCCGAACCTGACCGACAGGTCCTCTACCTTGACTACCGGGTCGTCCTCGATTCTCCCAACCATTCCCGTACCCCATTGCAGGCGATCTCAGAACGCGGCGTTCCTCCTCTGTCTGTAGAGGATTACCAGGAATATGGGGCTTCCTATGAGTGCGGTGATCACTCCGACCGGGAGTCCGCCCGGAAGCATCCTAACCAGCACGTCGGAGCCGAGGATGAGCAACGCACCCAGGACCGCGGATGTCGGGATCAGTATCTTGTTGTCGCTGCCGACGAACAGCCTCGCGATGTGCGGGGCTACCAGACCGACGAAACCGATCGTACCGGTGAAACACACGCATATCCCTGTTGCGACGGAGATTCCGAGGAAGCAGATGATACGGGTGATCACAGGTTTGACGCCAAGCGCCAGAGACATGTTCTCTCCGGACCCGAGGACGTTGATCCTGTTCGCCAACACCATCCCGAGGACCGATATTATCACGGTTCCGGCGACCATCGGCAATATGGCCGGCCAGTGGACGTCGGTAAGCGTACCCACACCCCACTCGTAGATCCTCTGGAGGTCCTCCGCGTCGGCGTTGAATTTGATGAACGTCGAGAACGCCGAGAACATGTACATTATCCCGATACCGATCAGGATCATCATGGTCGGGCTCATCTTCTTGAACGACGAGATCACGATGATCGCCGCGGAGGGGATGAGCGCGAAGATGAACGCGTTGAATATGGCCGCCAGGTCTCCCGACAGGACCGGGATTATGCAGACGTCGTAGACGATGCCTATCGTGACTCCGAGCATCGCGGCGGACGAGATACCGATGGTGTATGAATCGGTGAGCGAGTTGCGCGTGATGGACTGCATCACGGCACCGCTGATGGCGAGGCTCGCTCCAACCAGGATTGCACCCAGGGTGCGGGGCATGTTGTAATCGAATATGATCGTGGTCCTGAGCTCCTCCATATAGCCGTCCAAGGGAGTTCCCATGATGTGTTTGACGATGAGGTCGTAGGCCTGGAAGAATGATATGGATAAGGTGCTGCGTGACACAGAGAATATGGACAGCACCACTATCACGGCGATTATCGCGACGATGTACAGCGCTCTGCGACGGTTGGTGGACCTATAATGGGCGACGTTCTCCGATATGGTGTGGGCAGACACGTCGAAACGGTCCTGTCTCCTCTCGACGAAGGCTTTGTACTTTCTCTTCAGGGAGCGCAGTTCGGTCGTCAGGTTCCCGTGCGAATCCCCCTTCTCCGATTCTTTGCGACGTAGGAGTACGAGGACGAATGCTATCATGACGACGGCGACGATCGCGATTATGACGAGTTCAGAACGCATGGCAGCACCTCCGCTTTGACGTGTTCACCATATCCCCTTCTTCTGTCTGATGATGAGGTAAAGGAAGATGGGTGCCCCTATGAGTGACGTGACCACACCGATGGGTATGGAGGCGCCCACGTCGACCGACCTCGCGATGATGTCGCAGAACAACAGGAAGAACGATCCGAAAGCCATGGCTGCGGGGATGATGAAGCGGTTGTCCGAACCGAGCACCATGCGGACCATGTGGGGGATCACGAGTCCTACGAAACCTATGATCCCGGTGAAGGCGATGACGAACGAGGTCATCAGCGTCAGGACGGTGAGGCACAGCACCCTCAGCTTCCTGCCGTCGAGTCCGAGCGCCTTCGCGTCCTTGTCGTCCAGGGACATGAGGTTCAGTTTGTTGGCCATGGGCCAGAGAATCCCTGCGCCGATGATTAGCACGACCAAAAGGACCCAGACGGGTTCCCAACCGAGTTCGGCCAGGTTGCCGACCTCCCAGTGGTAGACCTCCTCCAGCGTCTCCTCGTTGGTGGAGACCAGCATCAGTGCGGTCAGTGAATTGAACAGGTAAGATGTGGCCACTCCGGCCAGGATAAGTGTTGAAGGTGATTTGCGGAAGAACGGCGACATCACCACGATTACGACCACGGGAATCAGCGAGAATATGATGGCGTTAGCGATGGTTCCGAAGCTGCCGAAGATCCCATGGCCGACGCTGAAACCGAGGACCATGGCGATGGCGACTCCGAAGAGCGCACCGGACGACACTCCGGTGGTGTACGGGTCCGCGAGGGGGTTCTTCATGACGCTCTGCATGACGGAACCTGCGATGGCCAGGATGGCACCAGCGATGACCGCTAGGAGCGTCCTCGGTATGCGGTAATCCCAGATGATGTTGTCGTCGAACGCGTCCTGGCTGCGTTCCGGGAACTCGTACCCGCTGAAATGCAGGTCCAGGAGGCGGAACACCTCCGAGAAAGACAGTTCCCTGGTCCCAACACCAAGTGAGATCCAAGCGAAAATGAATGTGAGGACGACACAGGCCGCGATGAATATGTATTTGCGACGGCGGCTTTTCGAATATTCCTCACGGAGCTCTTCCGAATCCATGTCCAATCCTCTTGATGGTAAAGGGGCGGGGCATCGCCCCGCCGTTCAAACTCAGGCGTAGAGGGTCGAGCAGTCGACCAGCATGGTGAGTTCGGATGCCTTGAGGTTGTGGTTGGCCTCGAAGAAATCGTCGATGAACCTCTGGTGGAGGGCGTCGACGGTCTCCTTCGACAGGTTGTCGTTGAGTCCGGCCTCGAGGTACAGGACCCTGAGGGGTGCGGGAGCCGCGCCGGTCAGGGCGAACTGTCCGACACCGTCCTTGTTCTTCCAGAGGGAGAAACTGTCCGCGTAGGCCTTGAGGGTGCTCTCGCTGACGGTTCCGTATCCGAGGGCGGTCCTGATGTGGACGATGTAGTCCCAGTCGTACTTGGTCGTGTCCCAGACGTCGAGGTGGTCGGCGGTCTTGACGGAAGTGGAGCTTCCGAAGTCGTAGCCTTCCAGGCCGAACTTGAGTCCGGCGTGCAGGAGGACGTCGGTGTAGTCCGAGCCATCGGACGAGAGGTACCCGTTCATGGATGCGGCACATCCGGATTTTGCGCCGTTCATGCTGTTCTTGGCGATGAGGTCGAAGCACTCGTCGTAGAGGGCGAGCAGTCTGTCCGCCCTGTCGGTGTCCTGGAAGAGGAATCCGAGCAGAAGGATGCTGTGGGCGTATCCGTCCCTGTCGAGGGCGGCACCCGCCACACGGACGGTGTCGATGTTGCTCTTCTCGAAGGTGTCCTCGTT
>JAFVET010000058.1 GCA_017475875.1 Candidatus Methanomethylophilaceae archaeon | reverse complement strand
GATACCCTGTCTCCGGAGAAACCGTAGCTTCCGAGCATATCGAGCATTCCGTCCTCGTCGGCTGAGCCCGGCTTCGGGTCGTACTCGTCGGATTTCGGACCGTCGAGGAAGATGTCCCTCACGTCCTGGTACCCTTCGATCTCGAACCCTTTCTCCCGGATGACCTCTTCGAGGGTTCCATGCTTCTTTATGAGCGCCAGGCCCTTCTTCGGTCCGATGCCCGACACGCCGGGGTTGAAGTCCGTGCCGACCATTATCGCCACGTCCACGAGCTGCTCCCTCGTGATACCCATCTGCTCGAGGACGGACGTGGTGTCGATGACCTCGGTGCTGACGTCCTTGTAGATGTTCTTGCCGGGGATCTTCCTGCGACCCGTCATCGTTACGTTCCTTACGAGTATGGGCGTCCCGAAGAGAAGGGAGTCGAAGTCCTGCGACGCCGCCGCGTAGACGTCACCCTTGCTGCACATGTACGCAGCCTGGGCCTCCCCGTCGCTGGGCGCCTGCACCACGGGGATCCCCATGAGGGTCAGCAGCTCCTTGGAGGATTCGAGGATCTCGGGGGTGATCCTGGAGGTCTGCTGCGCCTTGGAGTAAGCCTTCTTGAGGTCTCCGGCCGCCAACGCCTGCTCGTACTCCTCCTGTGCCTTCTTCCTGCGGGCGATGCGCTCCTCTATGGTTCCTGCCTTGAGTTCGTTGGGCTTTCCGTCGAACACGTATATCGGTTCGATCCCGGCCTCTATGAGGTGGGCGTTGCGGTTGAGTATCCCGGACAGGTGCGAGGTCACCCTCCCTTCCGAATCCATGAGTGGCTGTCCGTCCGGTTGCCTGATGCTGGACAGGAACTGGAAGATAGTGTTGTAGGCGTCGATGGCGACCTTCTTGCCACGGAGCTCCCCGAGGTCTATCGCCCTGCTTTCCATTATGGGTGAAAGGTTTACTCCCATGATTCCGCCTCACTCGCTTCTCCGCATGGCCTTCCAGTCGCGGATGTGTCCCGCCATGTCATCGGATTTGAAGAGGAAGGAACCCGCCACCAGGACGGTGGCCCCGGCATCCACGCAGATCCTCGCCGTCTCGTCGTTCACACCGCCGTCGACGGAGATCTCCATGTCTCTCCCTTCTCTTTCCGACCACTCGGACAGGCGGCGTATCTTGGGGACGCAGTCGTGTATGAACGATTGTCCTCCGAATCCCGGGTGGACGGTCATGACGAGGGCCAGGTCGGCGTCGTCCATGATCGGCATGATCTTCTCCAGAGGGGTCTCGGGGTTCAGGGAGACGCCTACCTTGATCCCGTGGTCGCGGATCTTGCGAACGGCCGCTTGCACGTCGCCCTCGCTTTCGCAGTGGACCGTTATGATGTCGCATCCGGCGTCTGCGAACCTGTCTATGTATCTGACCGGGTCCTGGATCATCAGGTGCGCGTCGAAAACCAGGTCGCTGCATTTGCGGAGGTCTTTGATGACCGGTGGGCCGAAGGTGATGTTGGGGACGAACATCCCGTCCATGACGTCGAGATGTGCCCAGTCGGCGCCGGCAGCCTTGATCTTGTCCATTTCCGAGGATAGTCTCGAGAAGTCCGCGGAGAGGATCGACGGCGATATCTTGGTCATCGGCCCCGTGATTGCATCACACGGTAAAAACACTATCCCGCAGATTGTGTCTGGACTGCGCCTGGCGGGCTGGATGATGGCTTCGGTCGGTCACCCGACTTCGAGTTGCCAAGCAGCGATCGGTCGTTGCACCATTGTGAGTCAACGGTTTCCTGTCTTCACGGATACGCGG
>JAFVET010000057.1 GCA_017475875.1 Candidatus Methanomethylophilaceae archaeon | reverse complement strand
GGAGCTTCTTCGCCATTGAAGTCAGGATGTACGACGAACGGCTTGGTGTCCGGGTCATCGAGGACACGAGCGTGAGGGATCTGACCCTGCCGGGATGTCTGGCGGCGAGGTTCAGGGATATGTGGGAACCCATGGACCAGCCGACGAGGTGCGCAGAGGCAATCCCTTCGGCATCCATGATGCAACGGACGTCGTCGGCCATATCAGACATCGAGAACGGTCCGCGGTATTCCGTAAGGCCTGCACCGCGGTTGTCGATCGCAACCGTTCTGTATCCGTCTCCCATGAGCTGGACGAGCCTGTCCCAGAACGATACGGTACCGTTCAGTCCCGTGACGAGGATCACCGGGATCCCCCTACCGTAGGTCTCGTAATGAACTCTGGCTCCGTCGGTCTCCGCGAATGGCACGTCCGTGCCATCTGTTTCATTCATAAAGTATGTGCGGTCGACTTCCAAGGATTTATATCGGTATTTATATCCATAATTCGTGGAAATACCTAAAGACCATCCAAGATACAAATCGCTGATGACGCGCGAGCACCTGGTCGACATGGTCGGCAAAGGTCTGGTGACCCCCACGGGACTCATATCGCACGGTCGCGGCGAAGCATACGACTACCTGATGGGCGAAAGGACCATCCCTCCGTCGGAAGAGGCGGAACGTGTCGCGGCTGCTTTCCTCCTGGATGCGGAGAGGCCCGTCGTCTGCGTAAACGGCAACGCGGCGGCGTTGGATCCGGAGGGACTCATAGCCCTTGCCGAGGCGGTGCCCGCCAAACTCGAGGTGAACCTGTTCCACCGCACGCCCGAGCGCATGGAGGGACTCATCTCGTACCTCGAATCGAAAGGCGCCAAGGAGGTCTTGGGAAGGGAACCGGACCGCCGCATCGAAGGTCTGAACCACGACCGTGCGCTGTGCACTTCCGAGGGGATTTTCGACAGCGACGTCATCCTTGTACCGATCGAGGACGGCGACCGTGCCGAAGCCCTGGTGAAGATGGGGAAGGTCGTGATCTCCATAGACCTGAACCCGCTTTCACGTACGTCGAGGACCGCCACCGTGCCGATCTCGGACGAGATCACGCGCGCGGTAGCGAACATCAGGAGATACGTCGACGAACTGCGCGGAGACGAACAGGCGATAAAGGCTCTGAAGGAAGGCTTCGACGCCAAGGAGAGCAGGAAACGTACGATCCAGGCCATATGCGATTCGCTCATGGCCGAATTCGAGGAGGAATGAAGACATGGACGAACTTGTGGAGAGGGGATCTCTGAGGTTGCACTGGGCGGAAGACCATATGCCCGTGCTGATGGAGGTCAGGAAACGCTTCAAGGCCGAACAACCCCTGGCCGGACTCAAGATCGGAATGGCCCTGCACACCGAGGCCAAGACAGGGATGTTGGCTGTGACGCTCGCGGACGCCGGTGCCGATATCAGGCTGGCCAGCTGCAACCCGCTGTCGACCGACGACTCCGTCGCGGCGGCGCTCAGGGAGGAGTACGGCCTGAAGGTCTACGCCAAGAAGTGGGAGTCGTCCGAGGAGTATTACAGGAACCTAAACACGGTCCTCGACATGCACCCGGACTTCATCATCGACGACGGTGCCGATCTGATCGCGATGTCCCACACGTCCCGTCAGGACGTCCTTCCCGGAATCAAGGCCGCCAACGAGGAGACCACCACCGGTGTGGTCCGTCTCCGGGCCATGGCCGCCGACGGTGCCTTGAAGTACCCCGTCCTCGACGTCAACGACGCCAAGATGAAGTTCCTGTTCGACAACCGCTACGGAACCGGACAGTCCACTTTCGACGGTTGGATGAACGCCACCACCCTCATGGTCTCCGGTAAGAGACTGGTGGTGGCGGGATACGGATGGTGCGGGAAAGGTGTCGCCATGAGGGCCAAAGGGCTAGGGGCGAGCGTCATCGTGACCGAGGTCGACCCGATAAAGGCGATAGAGGCCAAGATGGACGGTTTCGAGGTCATGAGGATGGCCGACGCCGCACCTCTGGCTGACATCGTGATAACAGTCACCGGGTGCAAGGACGTCGTGGCCGAAGGTGCGCTCCGCAACATGAAGGACGGGTGCGTCATGGGCAACGTCGGGCATTTCGACAACGAAATCAGCAAGACGGTGTTGGACTCGATATCCGTATCCAAGCGCAGGGTCAGGGATTTCATCGACGAATACCGTACCAAGGACGGCCGCCGCCTGTATCTGATAGCGGAGGGCCGCCTGATGAACCTCGCCGCCGGACAGGGCCACCCCGCGGAGATCATGGACATGAGCTTCTCGACGCAGGCGCTGGGGATCGAGTACATGGTGAACAACTACTCCGGACTCGAATGCAAGGTCCACAACGTGCCCCACGAGATCGACGAGCTCATCGCAAGGATAAAGTTGGAGTCGATGGGCGTCACCATCGACGAGCTCACCGAGGCTCAGAGGAAATACATCACGGGCTGGGAGGAGGGCACTTGAAGCCCTTCGTGTCCGTATACGGACATGTGACCGTGGACCAGATCGTCTCGGTACGCAGGTTCCCTAAGGAAGGGACCACGGAGGATCTGCTCACAAAGACCACCACGCTGGGGGGAACGGGGACCAACATAGCCCTGATGTCGGCATCGCTGGGCTGTCCCACCGCCATCTGCGCGTTCGTCGGCAACGACTTCCCCGCGCAGTACGAGAAGATGATGGAGGACTCGGGTCTGATCATGGACGAGTTCGTCCACGTCGACCGTTACGAGACCTCCACCGCAGTCGTGGTGAACGGCCCCGACCTGGTGCAGAAGGTCCTGTTCTACCAAGGGCCCCAGGGGTTCGCCGACGACCTGGGCATCATGTTGGACAAGAACGCGTCCGATTCGGAATACGTCCATTTCTGTACCGGTCAGCCATCGTATTACATCCATGTGATGGAAAATCTAGTGGGACCCAAGGTGGCCCTGGATCCGGCGCAGGAGTCGCACAGGATCTGGAACAGCGGGAACCTGACCCCGGCACTGGGCATGTCCGACATGTTGTTCTGCAACGACATCGAGGCGGACACCTTGAAGGGATACCTCGGCATCGGGAGCATCTACGACGCCGACGTCGGCATGGTGGTGTGCACCCACGGTTCCAAAGGCAGCACCGCCCGCATCGGGGACGGGAGGTTCGAGGTCCCCCTGGTGAATGCGGACCGCGTGGTTGACGCCACCGGTGCAGGCGATTCGTACCGTGCAGGGTTCTACACCGCGCTGTACCGCGGATATCCCAAGGAAGAGGCGTTGGTCCTCGCTTCGTCCGTGGCGTCGTTCGTCGTCGAGAAGGTCGGTGCGCTGACCAACATCCCGACGTGGGAGCAGGTCGTCGCCCGTGCCGAGCCGTACATGAACGAGATAGCATGACGTTGGTGGCGATCACCGGCACCCCCGGGACGGGCAAGAGCACGGTGGCCGACGAGCTGAGGTCGAGGGGTTATGCGGTCGTCGATCTGAAGCGCCACATCATCGAGAACGGTCTGATGGGGGACCTCGACGAGGAGAGGGACACCCACGAGGTCGACCTCGACGCCCTCAACGATTCCCTGGAGGTCTACCACGGAGAGGGGCTCACGTTCATGGAGGGCCATCTCTCGCATTACATGGACTGCAGCACGATCATCGTGCTGAGGTGTTCCCCCCAGGTACTCGCCCGGCGTCTCCGGGAGAGGGGTTACAGCGAGCGGAAGATCCGGGAGAACGTACAATCCGAGATCCTCGATGTCATCCTCTGCGAGGCCACGGACGGGGAGATCCCCGTCTTCGAGATAGACAGCACCGGGTTGGACGTGGCCGATACCGCGGACGCCATAGAGAAAATAGTAAAAGGGGAGGGCGATGATTACCTCCCCGGCGTGACCGACTGGTCCCGGGAGATGGAAGCATGGTTCTAGACGGGCAGAGATCGAGGGTGGACTTCGCACTGAAGCCCGTTGCCGAGAAGATGATAAACGTCAACCCCAACATGGTGTCGTGGGCGGGGTTGGTCCTGGCGCTGCTGTGCGGAGTGGTCTTCTACTTCAGCGCCCGCGACGACATGGACTACCTGCTCATAGTCGGGGCGGTCATGGTCATCGTCTCCGGCTACTTCGACGCGCTCGACGGCCGTATCGCGAAGCTCGCCGGGAAGGCGGGTCGCAAAGGGGATTACCTGGACCACGTCTTCGACCGTTACGCCGACGTGTTCATGATCGGCGGAGTCGCCTTCAGCGCATGGTGCAACCCATATCTTGGAATGTTGGCCCTGATCGGAGTCCTTCTGACCTCTTACATGGGTACCCAGGCGCAGGCGATCGGGGCGCCCAGGCTGTATGCGGGGTTGTTGGGACGTGCCGACCGTGTGGTTCTGTCCACGCTGTTCCCGATCATCCAGTTCGTCATGGGCGCGGTCGGTTACGGCAGCTTCGAGATCCTCGGCTACGACATCAACTGGCTGGAGGTAATGATGCTCTGGTTCGCGGTGGTCGGAAACCTTACCGCCATCCAGCGCGGCATCATAACCTGGAGGGCCCTGGGGAAGGAAGAGGAGAAGGGTCACTGATCCTTCTTTTCCGTTCCCTTCTCCTTATCTTTTTCTGCGAATCTCATCTTGGCCCGATAATAATTCAGCGGGTGGTTTATCCATTCCTGCTCGCAGAGACTGTCCGGGTCGAAACAGATGCCGTTGGTCTTCATCGTGTGGCATTCCGGCGGGGTGTACTTGGTCCCCGATGTCTCCCCGATGATGTGCTTGATCTGATAGGACGATTTGGACTCGTCGAAATCCGGCGATTCTGCGAAGATCTGGATGATCTGTTCGTAGCTCAGGTCCAGGGCGTTGAGGAAGGACACCAGCGAGAACCTGGCGCTGTGCGGGAGGTTGATCCCGGCGGCGGCCATCTCTATGATCTTCCTGATGCACGGGGGAGCGAACTCCATCTTCATGCCTTCCCCCTTGGTGATGCTCATGGACGCCTTGAGCTCCAGGAGCTTTCCCTCGATGACGGTCTTGTCCTTTTTCAACGTGGCGACGTATTCCTCGGGCACGTGCAACGGCAGTTCGGATTCGATCTTGTCCTGGAGCGCGTTCTGCATCAGACGGCTGAACTTGTCCTGGGGGAGGTTGACGACGCCTTTCCTCACCTCGGTGTTTATCAGTTTCCAGTCAACGCTCTTCAGACGGTTGGACAGGCGGAGGTAGTCGGTGAACTTCATCTTGAGGGACCCGTCCGCATCCCTGTCGGCGCCGATGTCGAGGAAGTCGGAGACGTGGCGGAGGGTCTCGAACCCTTCTGAGGATAGGAGCTTGTTCATGCGGACCGCTTCGGCCAGGGCGTACCTCTTGGTGAGGAAGCGGTCGCCGACCTCCGAAACCAGGATCCTCGCATATGGATAGGACATCACCTCGATGAGGCGGTCGTACTCCTTGTTCAGGGGGATGTAGCTGACCTCGCTGTTCGACAAAGCGTCCAGGACCCTGCCCAGTCCCCTCGCACGGGCGGGTTCGAAAAGGTACGAGGTGAGCAGGGAGTCGAGGTCTGCCTTGTTGTCCTCTGCGAACTCGGACGCCTCCGGCATGAAGGGGTATTTGGCGGCCACTGCCGTGTCGGTCATTCGCGGTCACCTCTTTTCCGTTCAGTGTACGATTCCCCGGTCATGTCAGATCCCACCATGGACGGGTATTCTATGATATATCTGCATCGGGCCCTGTAGTCGGTTTCTGATTCGAAGACGGACATGTTGACGGAATCTTTCTTCGCGGCCCTAGAACGTCCTGTAGCGATGTACATCTCGCGACAATTTTCACGAACTCCATAGTCGGCACGGCAGTCCACAGTGAACAGTTTATAACGGTGATGGGTATGGAGATGCATGGCAGACCTCCATGACCGCTGGGTGGCTGAAAGGCACCACGAGCATTACTACAAGCTCGCCAAGAAGCTGAACTACCGGTCCAGGGCATCGTTCAAACTGATGCAGATCGACGAGCGGTTCGGGATATTCAGCCCCGGTGACGCTGTGGTCGACCTCGGCGCATGCCCCGGGGGATGGCTTCAGGTCGCGCAGGAGCGTACCTGGCCCAACGGGAAGGTCATCGGTGTGGATCTGCGTTATATCAGACCGATCGAGGGAGTGGAGACGATCATCGGTGACATCACCGAAGACTCCACGATGGCGGAGCTCCTGAAACGTTTCGGAGGGAAGGCCGACGTGGTCCTGTCGGACATGGCCCCGAACATCGCCGGCCACTACTCCATGGACCATGCGCGTTCCGTCAACCTGTGCATGTATGCCGTGAACGTCTGTGACAGGATCCTCAAGAAAGAGGGCAAGCTCGTGATGAAGGTGTTCTACGGGGACATGATGCCCATGCTCCTCAAAGAGGTGGAATCACGTTTCCAGTCCGTGAAGGTCCATTCGCCCGATGCGTCCAGGGACACATCCTCCGAGGTCTATGTGATCTGCCAGGGGTTCTATGCGAAGACCAGGGTCAGAGTGGCCCCGAAGGTGGAGGAGAAACAGCCCGAGTTCAAAGCCAAGGGCGGTTTCATTTGAAACGGCGCATATCCGTGGGATAGGCTATTCGGAATTGGAATCGATTCTGAAATTCTTTTATCGGGAGGATTTGGAATAAACGATGTCCCAGTATCTGGACTATCAGTTTAGATCCATTCCATAAATTTCGGACAATCCATTCCACATAGGTTTCCCTCACGAGGTACCATAACGAAGGACTGTACCTGCAACGCCTCATTCCGGTGGGACGGCTCTCCTTTTGCGGGAAACCTATGTCAATGATATTGGCCAATACCTGATGCACAATAGTGGAACATCATGGAAAGAACGACATGGACTTATAATCCATATATATGAGGATGTTAACGGATGTCCCCCTTGGGCAAGATGTTTCAAGCGATCAGTTGCTGGATGGTCATTTGAACAAATTCGTTTAGATATAGTGATAGCATGGAAAAACGCCAATTTTGGATTATGATTCTGGTAATGGGTGGATTCCTCCTCCTAGCCGATGCATTGCTGTGTTTCATTGCCGGAGGGG